>CAZCKF010000005.1:0-20872 GCA_964499155.1 uncultured Chitinophagaceae bacterium | reverse complement strand
AGGATGTTCCGGACCTGTGAAAAATATATACTCTCCCCTGATCTCCAGGACCTACATTTTCCCACGGCGCACTCACCGCCGCATAATCGCCACTGATAGCAACACTGTGGCCGAAATTATCATTGGTTGCCCAGTTGTTTGCAATAAGTCTGGCTTGCTGAATCCACGAGCCATCCACTTTGATAAAAATATAAGCAGCTCCCTGATTGACCGCGCCTTCATCATATAGGGGAGCACCCACAATTGCATAATCACCACTGACGCTAACGCTGTAACCGAAATCATCATCCAGTCCGCCGGTGGCTTCAACAGGCGATGGTGGTAATTTGTTTTCAGTTGTTGCAAACAACAATGGATGCCATTTTGTTCCCTCGTACATGTAAATCGTTTTCTTATCAAGATCATAAACAAGCAGACCCACTGCCGGATTGGAAATGGCTTTGCGCTGAGCCGTTGTCATTCTTGTAATAAGCGTGCCCCTGGAAGTGCTGCTAATATCAAGTTGTGCACTTGTATTTGGAGTAGATGTACCAATTCCAACTTGTGCCGAAATATTGTTGGATGAAAGTATCGCGCCCATAAAAATCACAACACAGTAAAATATTTTTTTCATCATCAAATAATTTGAATGAAAAATTGCGGGTACCGCCAGGTGTTCTCGAACTGTCTTAATGGGGTAATGGGAGAGAGCCATTCATAGAAGTACTTTAAGTTACAAAAAAGAAAATACTGTACTGATATCTAAAATATCACGCTCTAAAAACAATCATATTGTTTTTGCGGGAATAAAGTGAATAGTCAATGGTATTGCATCAGTAAAATGCAAACCTGTATAGGCAATTATGCTGGCCCACTTAAGAATCTTCGCCAGTCTTCCAGCATCTTGCCTTTTAGAACACGAGGAAATTTATGCTGGCTGCCAAGTTTTCCCTTGCTTTCCATGAATTTCATAAATGTTTCTTCAGGCAATTTTTCAAGGAAAACATCTTTCAGTGCAGAATCTCTTTCAACAGCATAATCATCATTGAGCTGGCGAAGATGCTGATCAATTTTTATCCGAAGCTGTTCTTCAGGAACATTGTCGTTGCATGCAACATACCACCGATGTGCAAAGAAGTTTCCATGTGTTTCTCCTACAACAGTGTATTCGGGAATAGAAATATTGAATTCTTCACTGACCAGTTGTATGGCCTTGTTCATGTTGTCAACACTTAGGTGTTCACCTACAAGAGATAGAAAATGTTTTGTTCTTCCTGTGATGGCAACTTCCGCTCTTTCTTTATTCACAAAACGCAGTGTATCTCCGATCAGGTATCGCCACGCACCTGCATTTGTGCTCATCAACAGGGCATAGTCCTTATTCTCTTCCACTTCATGCACCATCAGTGCTTCGGGTTTGTCAATCATTTTCCCATCAGCATCAAAGTTTTTATCATCAAACGGAACAAACTCCATGAAGATGTTATTGTTCAATATTAGCCGCATTCCTTTTGCATGTTCGCGGTCTTTGTAGCCGATAAATCCTTCGCTCGACAAATAGTTTTCAATATATACGATTGGTTTGCCGAGCAATTTTTCAAATCCTTTTTTATAAGGTTCAAATGCCACGCCTCCATGAACGAAGAATCCAAGGTTTGGCCATATGTCGTGGATGGTTTTGACCTTGTAATGTTCAACTACCATCTCCATACACATCTGGCACCAGGCTGGCACACCAACTATATATCCAATATCCCAATCCCTTGCTTTTTCTACTATTTCGTTCAGCTTTTGATTCCAGTCTTTTATTGCAGCGATACGACCCCCTGGTTTATAAAAAGTTTGGAACCAGAATGGGCGATTCTTTGCGAGGATACCGCTCAGGTCACCTGCATACCACCCAGCTTTACCTTTTTGCAGATCTGTTGCACCGCCCAGCATCAAAAATCCTTTTGTTACTGCATTCAATGGAAGATTATCATAAGTCACAAGACTTAGCAATTGACGCAGGTAATTGACGCGATTGCTGCGCAACATGTCTTTGGTAACTGGAATGTATTTGCTTGCCGATTCTGAAGTTCCTGAAGAAAGCGCGTAATATTTTATCTTCCCCGGCCATGCAACATCAGGAACACCATCAAGTGTTTTTTTCCACCACTGCTCATAGATCTTATTGTAATCATGGACGGGAACAAGCTGCTGAAATCTCTCGGCCGGATTTTTACTCAATAGTATTTCATCAAACCTGTATTCCTGCCCGAATTCTGTAAACCTGGCCTTGCTTAATAATCTTTTAAGCACTTTCAACTGCTGACGTTTCGGATCGTTTTTTGGAATACGAAGTGCGGTTGCTATCGCGCGTGGAATTTTTATATCGATAATCGAAGCCATTACTGCTGTTAAAAATTAAAGTTAGACAATAAACAAGGATTGCCTTTTCAAAAACTCAGTTTGCCATAATGCTGTAAGATCAGCTTCACGTCATGCATTGGTTCGTATTCAACAGCATACCATTCGTCAATGGTTCTGTTTGTTGCAACCGGTAATGATTTTGCTATTGAAACAGGCGTGCCGTTGGCACTCAATACGCCACTCCTGATGGTTGGCAAATGTTCTCCATTACCTGCATATCCAATCCAACCTGATTTTCCTGCAAGAATTGAAAAACAACGTGAAAAAAAAACTCCCGCATTTTTTTGCGTGAAAAAATGAATGGGAAAAGTTACCAGGAAGAAAATGCAACTCATCACATCCACAAGTCTCTTAATTCTTTTTGAATATGGATCTGATAGTTTAAATGATTTTTCAGTTGAAACAACTTCTCCAGCCTGGTCTTTGGAATGGCTGCCCACGATACTCTTGCTGCCGCTTGCGTGAAATCTTGATTTAACACCATGCGGGAGATGTTGAATATTGTCAATAATATCGGCATAGGATAATGTTCCTTCACAAAAAATAATCTCGTCAAATGCAACAGTTTTATTTGCATTGTTCATGTTGGAAATATGCATGATCGCGGAAGGACTATTATCGTTTACAGAGACCCTTCCCAGAACAAGATGGTCCCTTGAAGTTGCTTTCAATAATCCTGTTACTTCTGCCGCCTCTTCTACAGTACCTGCAATCAATAAGTGTGGTCTTGCATGATCTTCATTGGCAGGTACAATAACGCCGGTTTCAATTAAAATAGATCGAATGATGGAAATGAAAACAAAGGCAAGTGCTGCACCAAACAAGACAATCGCCCTTGAGAATCGATAATGCTCAGGCAACAGTGCGTACACTACCAGGAGGGCAAGTGTTGCAACAAGCGTAGATCTGAACACGTGCCATTTCCTGTAAACTTTATCGTACAGACCTGCATACCACGCGACAAACAGGTACAACAATGTGAAGATCGGAAATGCGATACGAAGCAATTCCTTTTCATAAACAATTCCAGGCCTCACCCATGTTTGCCAGATATGTGTCATCACCCAAAATGACAACAGGATCAATGCTGCATCAATGATGGGCAAACCAATTTTTACAATGAACCTTGTCAATGCAGCAAATCCTGCTCGGATCCATATAGCTGATTGAATAAAAAAATTGAACACCGCGGCCTTGCTTCCTCCATAATGTTTGCGAACAAACACACTCATGGCGCTGTAAAACATTTTTACATAATTCAAACTGCTTTTCCGCGTGCTCTCCCCTTTGAAATGAATCACTGTTGTTCCTGAGAAATAATAATTCGTTTTCCCTGATTGTTGTGCACGATAACTCAGGTCGATGTCTTCTCCATACATGAAAAACACTTCATCAAATTTTCCGATTTGATAAAATAATTGTTTGTCGATGGCGAGGAATGCACCCGCGAGTACATCTACAGGATGATCGTTTTTCTCATCCAGGTGTCCAAGGTGATATTTCGCAAAAGTTGGTGATGAGGGAAACAGGCTTGACAAACCAGTAAGTTTGAAAAAAGAAGTAAATGGCGATGGGAATGCGCGTTTTGATTCTTTCAGGAATTTACCAGAGCCGTCGATCATTCGAACACCAACTGCCCCCGCATCAGAATGAGTATTAAAAAATGAAACCAGTTTTGTAAAACAATCTTCCGGAACAATCGTATCTGGATTTAAGAACAGAAGTATCCGTCCCACTGATTTCTCGGCTCCTATATTACATGCTTTCGCAAAACCAATATTGTTTGTATTTATAATGAACTGTACACCCGGAAATATTGGCCGCAGGTATTCAATACTCCTGTCAGAAGAATGATTATCGACAACAATTATTTCTGCATCAGTGCCATGCATTGCCTTGGTAACTGAATACAGGCACTGTTCAAGAAACAGTTTAACATTATAATTGACAATGATGATCGATAACTCCACGCTAACGGCTTAAAGTCAAAAATAGATGTTAGCAGCCTATTTTTGCCGCAATCGCAGGAAGGAATGCATACCTGGGAAGTTATAATTCATATATGCTCAAGCAAACACTCATCAAGGCTGCAAAGGCTGGCGCAGCAGAATTAAGCAGGTATATCAACACCACTTTTAAAATTCACAATAAGGAAGGCGTCAACAATCTGGTTACTGAAGCTGATCACGCATCTGAAAAAGCAATCATGGATGTGATCCGTGAATCTTTCCCGGATCATTTTATTTTAAGTGAAGAAGCAGGTGAGATCAAAATGGATTCAACCTATAAATGGATTATCGATCCAATTGATGGTACCGTGAATTTTGCACATGGCATTCCATTGTGTTGCGTTTCCATTGGACTCGAATATGAAGGAAAGATGTTGATGGGTGCAGTATACAATCCATCAATGAATGAATTTTTTCTTGCAGAAAAAGGAAAGGGTGCAACACTGAATGATGTATCAATTGAAGTGAGCACTGAATCATCACTGGTCAAATCTTGTCTCGTTACAGGTTTCCCATACACTTACCTCGACATGCCCAATGGCCCGATTGAGATTTTTTCACGACTTATTAAACAAGGCATTCCTGTTCGCCGCCTTGGTTCCGCTGCCATTGACCTTTGCTGGGTTGCCTGTGGCCGTTTCGATGGCTTTTATGAACACAAGCTCGAAGCCTGGGACAGTGCAGCAGGTTTCATCATCGTGGAAGAAGCCGGAGGCAAGGTCACTGATTTTGAAGGAAAGTATTTTTCGCCGTATCAACCAAAGGTGCTGGCCACGAATGGGAGGATACATGAGGAGTTGCTGGCTTGTATCCGCGGAGCATAGGCCCCTTCCTCTAAAGGGGTGGTGCCCGAAAAAAACGTTTTTATCGCCGTTATTATCACATTGCTTTTTTTGGCAGGTGGAATAGTTTTAATCCATGAGAACAAAAATGCATGGAGGCGCGGATCATTACATTTTTAATAATGCGCAAAAACTACGGAAGCGTTTAACAGATGCTGAGATCAAACTATGGTTTTTTTTAAGAGATAAACCATGGGGTTTAAAATTTCGCAGACAACATCCCTATGGAAACTTCATCCTGGATTTCTTCTGCTATAAATACAAATTGGTAATTGAAGTAGATGGTGCTGTGCATGATATTGC
Organism: uncultured Chitinophagaceae bacterium; assembly: GCA_964499155.1. Taxonomy (GTDB): domain Bacteria; phylum Bacteroidota; class Bacteroidia; order Chitinophagales; family Chitinophagaceae; genus CAZCKF01. The sequence goes on along the minus strand of CAZCKF010000005.1, from coordinate 15,327 downwards.
AGCAATTGCTGAAAAAGATGTCATTCGCCAAAAAGAATTAGAAGCATGTGGGCTCACATTTATTCGATTTACAAATAACGAAGTGATTTATCATTTTGAAAATGTAATTGAAAAAATTGCGGAACAGCAGCTTACTTTTTTGAAAATGTAATTGAAAAACTCAAAGTGTTGATTGACCAACTAACCCCTTCAGGGGCGAATAATTAGGGTTCCCATTAATTGTGCTCCAGGGGCAAAGCTTCACAAATCCTTAATTTGCACCATGCCCCGTACAGAAATCTCCTCCCTCGGCGAGTTCGGTCTCATCGATCACATCACAAAAAATATCGAGATACAGAATGCATCCACCATTCTTGGTGTGGGAGATGATGCTGCAGTGATTGATCAGTTTGGCAAACAAACTGTCATAACCACCGACATGCTGGTAGAAGGGGTGCATTTTGATTTGATGTATACACCACTGAAACACCTCGGTTACAAAAGTGTTGTGGTTAATATCAGCGATATCTATGCGATGAATGCAATACCAACACAGATCGTGATGGCGATTGCAATCAGCAACCGCTTCAGCGTTGAAGCAATTGATGAATTCTATTCAGGCGTCTATGCTGCTTGCGAGCGATATGGAATAGATCTTATCGGTGGAGATACCTGTTCATCGCAAAAAGGGTTTATCATTTCGGTGACTGCTATTGGTGAAGTAACGCCGGATAAATTTGTAAAAAGAGATACTGCAAAAAAAGGAGACCTTGTATGCGTAAGCGGCGATCTTGGTGCCGCTTATATCGGTTTACTTTTCCTGGAAAGGGAAAAGAAAATCTACCTGGAAAATCCCAACATCCAACCTGATCTCGAAGGCGAATCCTATGTGATTGGCAGACTATTAAAACCTGAAGCCAGGAAGGATATTATCCAATTTTTTGAAAAACAGGAATTAGTTCCCACAGCAATGATGGACATCAGCGATGGGCTGAGTTCTGAAATCCTGCACATTTCAAAAAGATCAGGACTTGGCGCGGTTTTGTATGAAGAAAAGCTTCCTGTTTCCGATGAAATGAAAAAAGCTGCATTCAAATTTGAGATCGACCCCACAGCCTGTGCCCTTAGCGGAGGCGAAGATTATGAGCTTATTTTTACCATTCGTCAATCTGATTATGATAAGATCGTTTTAAATGAAGAAATTAGTGTGGTTGGATATATGACAGGGCCTGAGGAAGGCGTTCATATACTTACGAAAGGAGGCAATAAACACCAGGTGACTGCACAGGGATGGAATGCCTTCAACAAAGGCAATAGCCAATGATTAATCCCCCCAAATTCCCCCTATTGATCGTGCTGATCCTGTCAGCATGTACATCCTGTTCCATTTCAAAAAATTCATGGTCGCCGTCAAAAAAATATTCTCCGGAACAACTCAATAAAGACTACACGGTTTTTCAAAACATTCTTGAAGAATCTCACCCGGGATTGTATTGGTATACGCCGAAGGACAGCATGGACATGTTCTTTGAATGGGGCCGCAATCAGTTAAAAGACTCGCTAACCGAAGAGAAATTTGAAAAGGTGCTGACCTATGTTATCGCAAGATTGAATTGCGGTCACACTGTGGTGAAATCCTCAAAAGCTGCTTCGCGATACGTTGACACAACACGAAGATTTATTTTTCCTCTTGCTTTAAAATTCTGGAAAGACACTGCAGTTGTTACAACAAACCTTTTTCGCAGGGACAGCATATTTACACGAGGCACCATCATAAAATCCATCGAGGGAAAACCAATTCCCGATATTCTTGACACACTGCATCGATATATTTCGAGCGATGGTTATAATACAGTGCACAAGGACCAGGTGCTGAGTAATTTTGGAGGATTCGGATCTTACTATGTTACCGTGTTTGGTGCCAAAGAAAAATATTTAATTCAGTACGTTGACAGTACTGGTTTTCAAAAAAGTGCTTACCTGCAATCATACAGCCCGGGAAGAGACAGCATTCAGCGATTTCCAAGAAGACCAACACAAACGCGGAAGGAAAGAAAAGAGAGTGCCCGGCAATCAACAAGATCGATCGCTATTGATACGACGAACCATATTGCCATGATGAACCTGCGGAGTTTTGCAAAAGGGTTCAGGCTGATATCATTTTATAAAAAATCATTTAAGCACATTAAAAAACTGGGAATAAATAATCTTGTCATCGATGTTCGTTCAAACGGCGGAGGAAACGTTACGAATTCAACAGCATTGACAAAATACATTGCAAATAAACGCTTTCGTATTGCGGACAGCCTCTATGCTTTGAAGAGATCAAGCAATTATTCTGGCAGGATCGAAAAATTTTTTATTTACAAATTGTTCCTGCATTTCATGACACACAAAAAAAGAGATGGCAGGTATCATTTTGGATATTTCGAAAGACATTGGTTCAAACCCAAACGAAGAAATCATTTTAATGGAAATGTGTATGTGCTGACTGGAGGAAATTCATTTTCTGCAACAACCTTGTTCGCGCATGTTGTAAAACCCCAGGACAATGTATTCATTGTTGGAGAAGAAACGGGCGGTGCAGCTTATGGAAACACAGCCTGGTTGATTCCTGACGCGGAGCTACCTGAAACAAAGATCAGATTCAGGCTCCCTTTGTTTCGACTGGTTATTGATGATTCGCTCCCGAAAAACGGTCGTGGTATTTTGCCTGAGGTGTATGCAGAACCAACTGTCGATGCGATTAAGAATGGAATTGATTTTAAAATGATGAAGGCGTATGATCTTATCAAGTCGGAAATAAGAAACTGAATTATTTTCTCTCCGAAATCTTACCTCTTAAATAATCTCAAACCTGTCCCCATCTTTCCAAAATGGAAGCTTTTCCCTGATGTTCATTAATTTTTCACGCTCCAGTGTAATTGTATGAACATCCTCTTCATCCTTTTTGTGGTATAATAGTTCACCCAGAGGATCCGCAACAAGACTATCGCCAGTATGATAAATATTTTTCCCGTCTGTTCCCATGCGATTCACGCCAACAGCATAACATTGATTTTCTATTGCTCTTGCCTGCAAGAGCGTCAACCAAGCATGTCTTCTTCTGTCGGGCCAATTGGCAACATATACGATCAGATCGTATTCAGGCCTACTGCCATCGTCTGTATCCTTTAGGCGGTTTCTCGACCAAACAGGAAAGCGAAGATCATAGCAAACCTGCAAGCTTATTTTCCATCCCTTTAATGAACCGATCAATCTTTTATTACCAGGCGTGTAGTGCAAATGTTCATCTGCGTAAGCAAACAAATGCCTCTTGTCATAATATCCATACTGTCCATTAGGGAGAATCCACAGAAGCCGGTTATAAAACTTGTCCTTGTCCTGTATGATAACGCTTCCTGTTATGACTGCATTTTTGTCTGCGCTTGTTTTTTTCATCCACTTCACCGTTTCGCCTTCCATTGTTTCTGCCAATTGTTCCGGCTTCATGCTAAATCCAGTGCTAAACATCTCGGGAAGAATTATCAATTCAGTCCTCTCCCTAATAGAGCGAATTTTTTGATCAAACATCAGCAGGTTCTTTTCGCGATCCTCCCAATGCAGATTACTTTGGATCAGCGTTATCGTCAGTTGTGAATCCATTTTCGTTTGAATTATTTTTTCTGCCAATCCGATATGCAATCCTTATTGAACCAAACATTTCGTTATGTCGCATCGTGGCTGCTTCTTTTTGTTTCCTGGTAAACGAAAGTGATGAGGTCCACCTGTCCTGCGCAAACACCACGCCCCATTCATGCATGAACGTAAAACGGTTTAGCTCACTGGTAATCGGGCCTTTGTCTTTTCCAAAAAATCCTCCCTCGACAGTTGCATTATATGCCTGGAATAAGACCTGGGGTTGAAAAAACCCATATAACTCGGACCTGCGTTGCTTTTTTTCATTGCCTATTCGTGATCGAAATTGTGCGCTTCGATCAGCGGTTTCCATTTCTCCGAAAAGAAATATACCTCCGGCCTTTGCATATGTAAATAAATTTCCAACGCTTCCTTCCGCAGTTGCGCGTAATTGAAAAAGGGATTTCATTGGATTGCCAGCAACTTGCTTGTCATACTTTGCCATAAAGTTCAACCCCGCTTCGTTCTTCACCTGGTAGGCCCAACCCCGGATCGTTGCAAATCCCAGCCAACGATGCAACATGCTTTGAATTTCCTGTCCATACGAGGAAGGACCAACAGTTCCTGCATTAAGAGAGAATTCAAGAACATCACCGGATTTATAAAACACCCTATACCCTTTTTCTGCAAACAGGTAACCTGCAAATGGCCGGTCTATTTGTTCTGGCAGGTATGATCTCCAATTATCTGAATTGAAAATCTTTTGACCTATCCGGTAATATGAAATCTTTTTAACTGAACGTCGATCTTCATTTCCGGATTTTTGTTTGGCAACATAGGTCCATCCCAGCATGATCCCATTGGTATAATAACCATCCTTCAGTCTTAACAAATAAGCGTCATTATCAGATTCAATATTAAATTCTGATGAATACGTATAACGGTCCTGAGCAACCGTATTTAACGACATAAACATTAATAAGCTCACCGCTATTCCAGTTGTGATTTTCACTCCGGTAATATACAAAAATGTATCCTCGGGCCCGTTAGTCCAATGTAATACTCCTGCCCCGGCATTAGATTTGTGCAATTCAACTTAAACCAAAACTATGCGTAGCCTCCTCTGCCTCGTTGTTTCCACTTTCCTGCTGTGCATTTTTACTTCCAGCTCCTTTTCCCAGCCCGTTCTTGCATTTAATCGGGTAATCGGCGGGTTAAATGATCCTGTTGATATTGTAAATGCAGGAGATGGATCAAACAGGTTGTTCATTGTACAGCAAGGCGGGTTAATACGTATTTGGAATGGTACAACAGTATTGGCTACCCCATTCGCCGATCTTACCGGCGTTATCTCAACTGGAGGAGAGAGAGGGCTTTTAAGTATGGCCTTTCATCCCAGGTATGATACCAACAGATATTTTTTTATTTATTATACAACAACAAGCGGCAGCGTTACTTCAATCAATATTGCTCGCATGCGCACTCGTTCAGATAATCCAAATCTTGCAGATGCAGCTTCACGCGTGGTTTTAATTACGATTCCCAAACCAGCTAATCGCACCAATCACAATGGCGGTGATTTAAATTTTGGCCCGGATGGAAAATTATATTTCGGAACAGGTGATGGTGGATCAGGTGGCGATCCAGATGATCTTGCGCAGGACAGCACTTCATTACTTGGTAAAATGATTCGCATTAATGTGGACAGTTTCAACACCGCTCCTTTTTATGTTATCCCTCCCGACAATCCGTATACATCAAATCCTAATATCCGTGATGAAATTTTTGCAATGGGCCTGCGTAATCCATGGAGATGGAGTTTCGACAGGTTGACAAACGATGTGTGGATAGCAGACGTTGGACAGAATGTAAGAGAGAAAGTTAATTTCAGAACATTTGCGCAAAGCGACAGCGTAAATTATGGATGGCGTTGTTATGAAGGAAATAATGCGCACAACCTTACAGATTGCAGGCCTGCAATAAATTATTTGTTCCCAATTTTTGATTACCCGCATAATTCCACTGGTGGATTTTCTGTAACTGGTGGATTTGTTTACAGGGGAACGCAATACCCTGCACTGTATGGCTACTATATTTTTGCGGATTATGTTTCCGGAAATGTATGGAGGACATTTCCAAATGGAAGTGGTGGGTGGACAACTACACGACAAGCAGGACTTCCGGGAAATATTGCAGGTTTCGGTGAAGCAGAAAACGGAGAATTGTATGCCGCATCCTTATCCTCTGATTCCATTTACCAGGTGATCGAAGCGCCTATCCTGCCTGTGAATATTTTAAGTTTCAATTTGACAGAACAACAGGGACTTTATCATCTTACCTGGGCCATTGCAAACAATGAAGATGCTGAAAAATTTATTGTAGAGTATAGTACAGATGGCAGGCTGTTTTCAATTGCGGGTGATGTTACAGCGAATGGTTTTGGAGGAAAAGCAAATTATGAATTGAAACATGCTTTTACACAGGGCAATAAAATTTATTACAGGTTGAAAGTGATTGAAAAAACAGGCACCATAAAATATTCTGAAATTATTCAGGCTGGCAGTACGAACAAAGGAAATGTAAAAATTTATCCCACTGTACTTAGAAAAGGAGAGCCACTTTATTTGATATCATCTGAAAAAGTATTGGGTGTTTCTATTGCTGATCAATCGGGCAGAATAGTTATAAGGCCCAGTGTTCAGCAAGCCTCTGGATTTTTCAACATTCAATTGGCTTATTTACCAAAGGGCAGCTATATAATAACTGTAATTACAATAAAAGGTCAATATGTGCAGAGGCTAATCGCAGTCGAATAAATAAACTACTTCTTCTTCGTAATATCTGACAGCACTTCGCTGACAAGCGATGATTCATAACCTTTTTGTAAAAGGTAATCCTGTGTTTTCTTTTTTCGGACCAGGTATTGCTCAGATTTTAATGCTGCGTATTTTTCATTTGCAAGTTGGACCAGTGTGTCAAAATATTGCGCGGGGTCTATTTCCTCCATTCCTTTTTTAATACAGTAATCCGAAATTCTTTTTTCTTTCAGCGCAGATTTTATTCGTACCCTGCCCCATTGCTTCATTCGAAATTTTCCGCCAGCATATAATTTCGCAAACCGTTCTTCATTCAAATAATTTTCTTCAATAAGCGACGAAATAATTTCATCATGCTCTGTTTTCGAAACCCCAAGTTCATATAATTTGGAAACCACCTCTGCATGGCATCTCTCCTGGTACCCGCAATAATGTTTTGCTTTTTGAAGCGCCTGCTCTTTAGTTAAATACTGTTTATATCCTTTGTTCATGCTCCAAATCTTTGAACATGTAAATTTCTGATTTCTGATTTCTAATTTCTTAAACCGCCCGCAATAATGATAATTAGGCGCTAAAATGATTATATGTATCCATTAGATCCTACGAAGGACTGGACATTGAGTATTGAAAATTGGACATTCAACTTTTACTCTTCAAGTCTTTCCTCACATCCATATTCTCTCTTCAACATATCATCATATAAATCGGCTTGCTGAAATAAATTCCTGAATGCCTGTTTCGCAGAATCTTTTGACATGTCCATGTCGTACATCACGCAGGACAGCACGATGTTTTGTTTTACACAACTCAGCACAAGGCCTCGTTGCCTCGAATTTTCTTCCAGTAAAAACTGGTACAGCGGTTTGATCATCGTATTGTCGCAGGGAAGCTGACAGAGATAAGCATCGCCTGCAACAAAATAATTTTCCGGATTGTATGAAATCTTGATTTTTGCAGAACCTTCTTTTACACTCCAGTGATTTGTTCCTTCGCGAGCAAGTTTAATATCCTTTCCAAGATCTTTTAAAATATCCTCAATTACCCTGGCAATGCCCACTGCTTCCTGCTCAGCTTCGGGAGATTCCGGGAGTTTGACTTCGGTTCCGCAGGAAGGACAATATTTTGTTGACTCAATATTGGAAGGCATAACCAGCGAGCCACAGCTATAACACCTTGTCGAGGGTGTTCCCCTGTGCGGGTTGTACATCTCCAGCGCTTCGCGCAAATAAATTACAGGTAATGCAAAACCAAGATTGTCCCCTCCGCGGATAATAAATGAATTAACACCAATCACATGACCCTCTTCGTTTACAAGCGGTCCACCGCTGTTTCCCGGATTGATTGCAGCATCGATTTGAATGTATTTAAGTCCATCTCTAATCCTGTCAACTCGTGAGATCACGCCCTGGGTTGCTGTGTAATTCAATCCATACGGGTGGCCAATTGCCAAAACCTCTTCACCATCACGCGTATCCTCATAATTGCCCAACATGATCGTGGGAAACACAATGCCTTCTGGTGGTTTTAAAAAGGCCAGGTCATGTTTTCTGTCTGTATACCAAACCCGTGAAATTGTTTTATCAAATAATTTTCCCGCAATGGTTACTTCATGATTTCCATCCACCACGTGATCATTCGTAATGATCAGGTCGTACGACTTTAAATAAAATCCTGTTCCTGTACCGGTTTGTGTTGCAATCTGTATAATGGCAGGTCTGAAGGCTTCTATGATCTTTTGTGTTTCCACCGTTATTTGGATTCAAGATTTAAAAATTCAATTTCTGTTGTAAATGAATGATTGAATGTTACCAGGTTATCATACTTCAGTTTGTCTTTTTTGTAATCAAATGCCGAATATTTCGTTTTCCATTTTTCAATGATGGCATCTATCCTGTCTTCTATTGCCTCGCGGTCAAATTCTTTCTCAACAGGATCATAATATTTTTTCTTGAATCCCAGCTCTGCAAAAAAATCACTGTAGTTCACCTGCATAAATAATTGGAACAATTCGGTGACAGGCCTGGGAAGACTGTATGAATACTGGCAATACGAAATTCCATACTCGCTGATCTGTCTTGCAATCTGTGGATATCCATGTTCTTTATACCACGACACGTTTTGGTTTGCATTATAGATCGCATCTGCCACGGTTTTAAAAACCTGGGGCGTAACAATTGAAAATGTATACTTGGATCTGAACAGGTTGTCAAAAACTTCTTTCTTGGTACGTTCGCGCATTTTTTTAAAAGCGGTCACCATGTCGCGGTTCTTTTCGTTAATGGGCCGCTCGTCCTTTTTAAAATATATCTCTACTATTTTTTCAATATCACGAAGAAGTCGCCCTTCCGGAGCCAGGAGAAAATCAATGCGGTACGCAAGCGAGAGCAATAAGTAAGCAATGCCACCCGAGAATTTATCCGCATCAAGGGATGCTACAAGATCAAGTGTTTCCGTCATCCACTTGTGCATGTATTTATACTTCACTTCCTTTTCGGCTTCTGTAATTACCTCCACGTGATCTGTATCGATCATTTTAAGCGCGGTGAAGTCCTGTACGAGCAGGTCGTCCTGTTTGTCTGCTTTGGTTGCAAGTTCTTTTAATCCATAATAAAGTTTGCTTGGGTTGGAGGCGCGTAATTCACTGTCAAATCGCATATACAGCTTCCCTTCTTTTAGCGCGTAACGAGAATAATACAAATTGAAATTCATCTCCAGCAACTTGCGCATTACAGGAACACTTGGCTCAGGCATTGAGGCAAGCATTACTTCTGCTGTAATGGCTTCATCATCAAACTGCCCGCGAACAATTTTTGATCCCTGGTATAATTCAAATTTGCCGCCCTTGCTGTTGCGTTCGTATACAACATTTTTTACCTCTTCGTCATTGAGGTAGTCGAAAAAGGAATCAAGTGTTTCGTGGTATTTTTTTTCTTTGAATTGCTGGTCGGCTTCGGCCCATCGGTTCACTTTATCAACAGGCTTGTTATTATCAGAATAACGCCCAAAGATGATATCGGGTTCTGGATCCGCTTTCTTTTTAGTCCATCTGAAGAGTTTTTCCAGCATACATTCAGTTTTGCAATTTACGTACTATTGATCGGCCTTCTGGCATACAGCGGCAATTCAAAGTGTATTCCGACATTTCAAATCATTTGGCATCGCCATTCTGAACAATAACTGGTTTTCTTGAATTTTAATTTCTCAAAACAACCTTCATTTTCTGTTTATTACATTGATTCTGACATGTGGGCGCCTGGGACTGCGCCCTGGCACATGAAGCCTAATTTTTCATAGCCAAAAATCCTTAGTTTCGCCCCAACCGATTGCCGAACTAATCACCTAAACTGGTTTATGAAGTTTATTGTTTCGTCTTCTGCATTGCTAAAACAACTGCAGCATATCGCTGGTGTGATCAATGCCAACACTGTGCTTCCAATCCTGGAAGATTTTTTATTTGAAGTAGAGAAAAACAGAATGACTGTTGTGGCTACGGACCTTGAAACAGTCATGCGCGTACAATTGGATGTTGAAGCAAAAGATAATGGCAAAGTTTGTATCCCCGCCAAGATTCTGATCGACTCTTTGAAAAACCTTCCGGATCAGCCGCTGACTTTTAACATTGATAAAAATTTCGGTATTGAAATAACCAGCGACAATGGAAAATACAAGGTCATGGGAGAAAACCCTGATAATTTTCCAAAAGAACCCGCCGCTGATGATACCACATCTTTTACAATGACCTCCACTGCATTGATCACCGCAATCAATAAAACTTTGTTTGCAGTGAGTAACGATGATCTTCGTCCTGCTATGACAGGGGTATATTTTGAGCTTGATAAAAAGTCAATACAATTCGTTGCAACAGATGCGCACAGGCTTGTACGCTATAAAAGAACAGATGTATCATGCCCGCGCGCAGATTCATTCATTGTTCCGCGTAAACCCCTTAATTTATTAAAAGCTGCATTGCCGGATAATGAGGATGAATTGACATTGAGCTACAACAGCAATCATCTTTTTGTAAAACATGGTACTACACAAATGAGCTGTCGCTTGATTGATGCGCGTTTCCCTGATTATAAAGTGGTAATACCTGCAGATAATCCATACAAGCTGATTGTTTCTCGACCTGACTTCCAGGGAGCATTGCGTCGTGTAAATGTATTTAGCAACAAGAGCACCAACCAGGTCGCAATGAATATTACAGGAAGCGAATTACAGCTTGCTGCACAGGATATTGATTTCAGCTTTGAAGGGAACGAGAGAATGAAATGTCAATATGATGGCGAAGATCTTACCATCGCTTTTAATGCCCGGTTTTTGATTGAAATGCTGAATGCCGCTGAAAGTGGTGAAGTAAAAATGGAATTATCAACCCCCACAAAGGCGGGTATCATCAAACCCACCGAAAGTGAGAAGAATGAAGAATTGCTGATGCTGGTTATGCCTTTGATGCTTAATCAATAAAAAACATCTCATTGATTTCCTGCCGGGCAGATTGTCCGGCATTTTTTTCGCTCTTGTACAATTGACGGATGCACATATGAATTTCATTCAGCTCAAATCGTTTGACAATTACATTGAAGCCAATATTGTACTGTCAATGTTGCGGAATGAAGGAATTGTATGCCATCTAAAAGATGAAAACATTATTACCATCGATCCTTTACTGAGTCCGGCCATTGGAGGAATGAAACTGATGGTACACGAAATGCACGCCAAGCGTGCATGGGAATTAATGGAAGAAGCGGAAGCTGAATATCTGTCGACAATTTCTTGTCCCATTTGCAAGCACCACACCCTGGTTGCGATCACCAATACAAAACAATTCAAAACTCTGCTTGGTGTATTGGGTTCAATATTTTTAAACGGCCAGCCCGTTGAGGTTAAAAAAACTTATAAATGCAACTATTGTAACTACGATTTTAAGGAATTGCCAAAGCCGGAAAAGCCGGGGAAATAATTAACTTTAAGCAATGTGGGAGCGGATTTCCGAATACTTTAATTCTCTTGACGAGAGACCTGTGGAACGAATGCTGTTCCTTGTAGGAGGAATGACGCTGCTTTGGATGATTGAACTTGCGATTCCCCTGATCGGTTTGCAATACAAGAAAAACAAATGGAGACATGCTGGTGTAAATTTTTCTTTTACACTAATTCACCTGATCATTCACACGGGGTTGGCTTTCGTAATATTTATGATCTCTGAGTGGTGCAGGATCCATCATTTTGGACTCATACAATTGCTGGAAGCTCCGGTTTGGCTTGCGATAGTTATATCATTTCTTGTTCTTGATTTTTTTGGTGGCTGGCTTGTTCATATCACTGAACACAAATTCCGATGGCTGTGGCGTTTTCATATCGTTCACCACGCTGACAACAATGTGGATGTTACAACAGGATTAAGGCATCATCCGGTTGAAAGTTTACTACGCGGAGTGTTTTTCATGGCAGGTGTATTTCTTGCTGGTGCACCCATGTATGGTGTAATGATCTTTCAAACGCTGTTGATACTTGCAACCCAGTTTACGCATGCAAACATTAGCCTGCCTCGCTGGCTTGATAAAAGCATGAGCTATATTCTGGTTTCACCCAACATGCACAAGGTGCATCATCATTTTCGGCAACCATATACTGATAGTAACTATGGAGCAGTACTATCCATCTGGGATCGACTGCTTGGAACATATGAAAAGCTCGATCCGTCAAGCATCAGGTACGGCCTTGACCGTCATTACCCAAATGAACAGGATGAAAACTTTATCATGCTCATGAAAAAGCCTTTTCAAAAACTCGATCCATAGGCTGTTCATATATTACGACTTCATATCACTTTCGACTTTCTATTTACCAATAATTTCCAACCCATCACAACGCATCTATCTAATTCTACATTCTCAAAAATCAATACATTAGCCTCATGGTCATCTGCGCAATTCCTGCACGTTATGAAGCTTCAAGATTTCCCGGCAAACTGATGCAGGATCTTGGCGGCAAGACTGTAATACGACGCGTATATGAGGCGTCAAAGTCTGCAAAGGTTTTTGACCGGGTTGTGGTTGTTACAGACAGCGAGATTATTTACAATGAAATTGTTTCTTCGGGAGGCGAAGCAATTATGAGCATCGGAATTCATGAAAGCGGCACAGACAGAATAGCCGAAGCCCTTGAAAATATTGAAGCAACTGTGATTGTAAATGTCCAGGGCGATACTCCATTTATTAAGCCTGGCCCATTAAAAAAACTGGTTGCGCAATTTGATGACCCTGAAGTACAAGTTGCGTCAATGAAACAAAAATTGCCTGGTATTGGCGAAGCACTAAATCCCAATGTTGTAAAAGTGGTCACCGATTATAGAAATGATGCTTTGTATTTTTCGCGCAGCGTAATTCCATATCAACGGAATCCAAAAGACAACGTGATTTATTATGAACATGTTGGCGTGTATGCTTTTCGAAAAAATGCACTGATGAATTTTACAAAATGGCCCATTTCCCCGCTTGAACACGCAGAAAAAAACGAAGCGCTTCGGCACCTGGAAAACGGCGTACGCATAAGAATGATTGAAACCGAATACATGGGCGTACAGATAGATACTCCCGAAGACCTTGCGGCTGCAAGAATAATGCTTGAGAATTTCTAATCCCTGATTATGTTATCCCTTTAGCGCGAATTAGCCTGAATTAGCGTTAATTAGCGTTAATTAGCGACATGAAATTAACGCCTGACAAAGTGCTCAAATATGTGATCCCGCCCCTGTTCGGATCACAAAGAACAAAGGAAATTCTGCGAGTGAATCCCACTGTGATGCCCGTGCGTACGGAAGCACGTGAGGTGAAGGTTTCGGTTTATGATTATGACACAAAAAGCGTGGATGAGCAAACGCTTAGTAATGTAAAAGATGCATTCCCGTATTTACAAAGCGGTCGTACAACATGGATAAACATTGATGGGCTTAGGAAAAATGATGTTGAGCTGATCTGCAATCACTACAACATTCACCCACTTTTAATCGAGGATATCTTAAGTGTTGACCAGCGTCCAAAAATGGATGAAGTGGATGATGTGATCTTTTGCCTTGTGAACATGATCTATTATGATGCTGAAAAAAGAATTGTAGAGCAGGAGCAAATAAGCATCATTCTGGGAAAAGAATTTGTGATCAGTTTCCAGGAAGATGCTCATCGGGATGTATTCAACCCGATACGCGAACGTCTGAAGATCTCCAATACAAAACTTCGTGATCGAGGCGCAGATTATTTATGCTACGCAATGCTGGACCTGATCGTTGACAACTATTTTGTTGTGATGGAAAAACTGGGAGACCGCATAGAAGTACTTGAAGAAGAGGTCGTGCGGATAGGCAACAAAAGAACGCTGGCCAGAATTAACCAGTTGAGAAAAGAAATGATTGTATTGAAAAGAAACATAGCCCCTGTACGTGAAGTAATCGGCGGATTTATTAAAAGTGAAAGCGTGTTGCTCGAAGAACGACACACCAAATATTACAAGGATATCTATGATCATGTTGTGCAGGCCTATGACCTGAGTGAAAACTACCGCGACATGATGCTGAGCTTACAGGATCTGTACATCAGCAATGTAAATCTTCGAATGAATGAAGTGATGAAAGTAATGGCCATTGTAACGTGCCTCCTTGCGCCAGCGACCGTAATAGGTGGAGTTTTCGGAATGAACTTCGATGTTATTCCCACTGCGCACAATGAATGGGGATTTTATACAGCCGTAGGTTTAATGTTAATGATCCCAATCATCATGCTTTTTGTGTTCAAAAAAAGAGGCTGGTTTTAAAGTATCTGCTCGTAGAAGTATTGTGTTTTTCTCTTCCAATTGTTTTTCTCGTACAGTTTTTGCGCAGCGGTGTTCGTGTCGTCTGTTTCCAGCAAAAGCCATTTAGCATTTTCGTTCTTCGCAAATACGCGTGCTGCTTCAAGCAGTGATGTTGCAACGCCAAGTTTTCTTGCATACGGAGTAACAAACATGTCATTTAATATCCACGCCCTTCCCATGCTTACAGATGAAAATATCGGGTAGAGCTGCGTAAAGCCAACCGCAACCCCCTGGTGTATTGCAAGGAAGATTGCCGACTCATTGTTTTCCATGCGTTCACGAAGAAAATGGCGAGCGCCTTCTTTGTCCCCAGGTTGATGATACCATTGACGATAAGCATCAAACAAATCTGTCACTGCTTCCAAATCTTCAATGGTCGCTCTCTTTATTTCCATTTGTTTATTTTTTTTAGCCGGGCAAGTTTATATAAATTCATTACACACAATTGACTGCCATGAAACCAGACCGCCGCAAATTTATCCAGCAGCTTGCCATTATCGCTGCTGGTGCAGGACTTTCTAATAATTTATTGTCATGCACTTCAGCCAAAGCCGTTTCGTCCTCTGCATTTCCTCAGGGAGGATTTTTTGAGATTTCTCTCGCAGAGTGGTCATTACACAAAGCATTGTTTGCAAAAAAGATGGATAACCTCGATTTTCCCTCTGTGGCGCGCAATACTTACGGCATTGGTGTTGTAGAATATGTAAACCAGTTTTTCAAAGACAAGGCAAAGGACACGGCATATTTAAATGAATTATTGAAAAGGTGTAACGATAATGGCGTTAAAAATCACCTGATCATGATTGATGGCGAAGGTGGTCTTGGCGAACCTGATGCTGCAAAAAGAAAAACTGCGGTGGAGAATCATTACAAATGGGTGGATGCAGCAAAACATCTTGGTTGTGCAACAATCCGTGTAAACGCTTATGGAGTTGGCGCAAGAGATGTTGTTTGGGATGCAGCAGTTGATGGGTTAAGCAGGCTTGGTGAATACGGCGCACAGGCAGGAATCAATGTGATAGTTGAAAACCATGGCGGCTATAGCTCCGACGGATCATGGTTG
>CAZCKF010000004.1:0-25651 GCA_964499155.1 uncultured Chitinophagaceae bacterium | reverse complement strand
GTACGACAAACTTTTAAATATGAGTGGCTGAAAGACTTATCTGTTTACCTGGAAAAATTAAAAAAGAAATATCCAAACCTCATCCTTTGTGGTGATTACAACATTGCCCACAAAGAAATTGATTTACACAATCCAAAAGCCAACGTTAAAACCTCCGGTTTTCTCCCCGAAGAAAGAGAATGGATGGATAATTTTTTCAAAAGTGGTTGGATAGATACATTCAGGGAGTTTCATCCCGAACCTCACAGGTATACATGGTGGTACCAGTTATTTCCCTCGACAAGATTGAATAACAAAGGATGGCGCATCGATTACATAAATGTTACTACACCGCTTAAGAAAAAGCTGAAGGCCGCAGAAATCTATCCTGATGTAAAACATAGTGATCATTGTCCTGTTTACCTAGAAATCGACATATGATCATTTATAATGTTACGGTGAAAGTAGAGCCTTCAATTGCAAGTGAGTGGTTGCAGTGGTTAAAAGAAGAGCACATTCCTGCAATCATGTTAACAGGTTGTTTCAGTGGTTTCAGAATTTTGCATTTGCTTGATGAAAATGAAAAGGATGGCTCCACATTTACGATACAATATGAAGCAGAACTTCTTTCCTCATACGAAGATTATATAAATAATTTTTCCACCCAGATGCGAAAAGAAGCAGTAAATAAATGGGGGGACCGCTTTATTGCTTTTCGAACTGTGATGGAGGTGATTGGTTGAAAATGTGGATAATAATTTTTTAAAATGCTCCTGGAAAAAATATTTATCACCGTGTGAAACCCTTGACTGGCAAAGGTTTCAGGGCAACACCGTGAAACACAGTCCCATAGCGCATTTCACGCGATCCTCTTTTTGTATACAATTTTTTTCCAAACATTCGTTTTCCTGAAATCCTTACCGGATGCGGTTTTCCCGTGATTAAAAAAATTTTCAATCAGTCGAAATTTATTTTGATTTAATCAAAAACCCTATAAATTTGTCGCTCTACAAACTTTTAAAAAATTTTCTATGAACAAAGCTGAATTGATCAACAAGATCTCTGACGACTCCGGCATCACAAAGACACAGGCAAACGCTGCATTGGATTCATTTGTTGAAGCAGTTACAAAAGCATTGAAAGGTGGCGGAAAAGTTACGCTCGTTGGTTTCGGTACTTTTTCTGTTTCAAAGCGTGCAGCGCGCAATGGTCGTAATCCACAAACTGGTGAAGTAATTAAAATCAAAGCAAGGAAAGTAGCCCGCTTTAAAGCAGGAAAAGAACTTTCTGGAAAATTATAAGCAACCTTCCCCAACGCATTAAGAGCTTCGTTACTTCATTGTGACGGAGCTTTTATATTTTTACCAAAATTTCAATTATGGGAAAAGGCGATAAGCGTACGAAAAAAGGAAAAATCTTCAAAGGATCTTTTGGGAAATCTAGACCTGCCGCGGCGAAGAAAGCAGCTCCGAAGAAGAAGAGTTGATCCTATCAGATTGCGGGTGATTTATGGGGAGAGGCGAAAAACGAGGAGCGAGAAGCGAAGCTCCTGAAGTATTACTTAGATATTTCCATTGATTCCATAGCAGGTGTAATATCAAATTCGCATTTCCTCGAAAACCATTACCAGATGAAAAATCTAATTAAGAATTTCTTCTGAAAAAGAATAAATAATATAATTGATCTGCCTTAAGTGCGCAGAAAACTTCTTCTTTTCGAAAAGCCTCGCCCCTCGCCTCTCGCCTCTTACATTATAAATTAGCTTTAATAGAAAATATTATTTTCCACTACGGAGCAAGCCTCTCCATCTTCCATCCCTCATCCCCTTCTCTCATATACCTGATCCTGTCATGAAGCCTGTTCGGCCGTCCCTGCCAGAATTCGATCATTGCAGGTTTTAGCACGAATCCTCCCCAGGTTGGCGGGCGTTTGAATTCAGTACCCTGCAATTGCTCGCAGATCTTTTTATAATGATCATCCAGCCATTTACGACTTTCTATTACCGTGCTTTGTGGTGAAGCCATTGAAGCAAGTCGGCTTCCTTCTGGACGTGATAGAAAATATTCATCACTTTCCTTATTCCCGGTTTTTTCAATCATGCCGGTTACACGAACCTGTCTCTCTAATTCTTTCCAGAAAAAAACCAGGCAGCCCTTTGGATTTTGTGCGATCTGCTTGCTTTTACAACTATTATAATTTGTAAAAAAAACAAAACCTTCTTCTGTAAGGCCTTTCAGTAAAACGATACGTGCATCTGGAATTCCATCAGGTGATGAAGTGGCAAGCGTCATGGCATTCACCTCATCGATCTCAGACTTTATAGCTTCCTCCCACCACTTATTGAATAGTGCAATGGGCTCTGCAGGGATGTCTGTTTCCAGTAAAAATTGTTTGGAATATTCACGCCTGATTTCTGAAATGTTCATTGCACAAATCTAACTAATATAGATTTAGGCTGCAGGCTGCACCAACGTAGGGATACAATTTGAACTCTATGAAAGGCCTTAAGCATTCTTAGAGGCTGTGTTTCCGCTTAAGGATATCACGCTCTTCTTCAGTGACATTTAATAAACTTTCCAGTTCACCAATTCTCTTTAACTGGCCTTCAAGTTTTTTGTTTGAGTCTGCCATGATCTGCAGATCATTATTCAATTCTTCGAGGTAATTAACGCGTTTTTGCAGTTGCTGACGATGGAAATTGGACTCTCGCAATTTGTCTTCTGTATTGCGAAGTTCCATTACGATTTGCTGATTCTCTGTAGAAAGAACATTCACTTTAATTCTCAACGTATCCACTTCCTGCGCCTGCTTGTGGTATTCTTCACGCAGGTCTTCAAATTCCACACTCAGTTGACGGGATGATGCTACCTGTGCTTCAAGCTTCTGGATCTTATTCTGGAGCACGCTGAATTCAGAATATGCATTGTCAAGCATCGAATTCATCTCTTTCGTGAGGTGCTCTTTCTGCCTGATCTTTACAATTTCCTTTTCTTTCTCATTCATTTCATAACGCAACTGAATGATCTGTTGCTGCAATTCTTCTTTTTCGCGCAAAATATCCTGTTGTTTCACTTCAACTTCCGTTGCAATATTTAATTGTTCCAGCAACAGGCTGATCTTCTCGTTGTGTTCTGCGAGGCTTGTTTGTGCTACTCGCAAGCTTGTGATATAGTCTACTTTTTCATCTTCCGGAACTGACCGTTTGATCATATCCAGTTCGTTCGTCAGCTTGCGATTTTGTTTACGCAATTCATCCGATTCAATTTCGGTTATGCTGTAGCGCTCTTCTACTTCAGCCAGTGTTTCTTTAAAAGCATTCACTTCTCTTTCCTTTGCTTCCATATCATTAAAATATTTCAGCTTCCACTCGTCGAGTTGCTTATTTGCTTTTTGTTTTTCTGAAGCACTGAACTTGAGCCCTCTGCGGCTCACAACAAAAAAATGGATAGCGATACCTAACACGATTGCACCGAGTTGCAACACGATCACTTCTACAATAGTCAGACTAAGGTTCGTCATAAAATCAATAAAAAAGAGGAATTGGCTGAATGCCGGGGATTAAGCTAAACAAAATTGCAACGGAAACGATGCTACTGATAACTTTTTTATGCACAGGCAATGTGCAAAACCCGCTACCAGTGTGCATTTAGGCGGTCACGAGTGTACCCACTTTTTCACCCGAAACCACGCGACGCAAATTACCTGGTCTGTTCATATCAAAAACCACGATGGGCAATTCATTTTCCATGCACAGCGTAAACGCTGTCATGTCCATCACTCGTAAATTTTTTGATATACAATCGGCAAACGTGATCTTAGAATACTTCGTTGCAGTTGGATCTTTTTCAGGGTCCGCTGTATAAATTCCATCCACCCTGGTACCTTTCAGGATCACATCCGCTTTGATTTCAATGGCTCGCAATGAACCTGCTGTATCTGTTGTGAAATATGGATTCCCTGTTCCCGCTCCAAAAATTACCACCCTTCCCTTTTCCAGATGCCTGATTGCACGTCGCCTGATGTAAGGTTCTGCGATCTGTTCCATTTTGATAGCGCTCTGCAAGCGTGTATATACCCCAATCTTTTCAAGTCCCGCCTGAAGGGCCATTCCATTAATGACAGTTGCCAACATCCCCATATAATCGCCGTGTGCCCGCTCAATTCCTGTTTCAGCCTCATTCATCCCCCTGTAAATATTACCGCCGCCAATTACAATCGCAACCTGAACACCCAGTTCAATAATGGACCTGATATCATTAGCATACATGGATATCACATCGGTATCGAGACCATAATTCTTGTCTCCCATCAATGATTCACCTGAAAGTTTGAGAAGAACACGTTTGTATTTGGGCAGCATGTGTAATTATTGCGGAGCGAAAATACGGGTTAGGCTTCAAGCTTCAGGCGTAAGGCGTCAAGAAAAGATTCAAGACTCAAGAATCGAGATTCGAGAATCAAGTAAGATTCAATTCAAATAAAGTCAAAGTTTAAAGTAGGCTGCATCATGAAAACTTCAAAAAGTTGGTTACGAAGCGCTTGAAGCCTGGCGCCTGATGCCTCACATATCATTTTCGAACTGCAGTGACTGTGTACACCATCGGAATCTTCTCCTCCATCCCTTCAATTACCCAGTTTCCGTCAGGTCTTTGTTTCACTTTGCTGAAACAGGGATAAGGAGAATACATGTACTCGTTAAATCTTTTGATCTCAAGTCCTTTACCAATCAAAGCGTTCAGCACCTCACTTAAGCTGTGATTCCAGGAATATTCTTTTGCCTTGATATCTGCGTTGCGGTCGGTGTATGTTCCCTGGCTGTCCATTTCAATTACTTCCCTGTTATCATAATAATATTTGATATGTGTGAATTCATCATCAAACATCCAAACCACGGGATGAAATTCTGCCAGGTAAAAGGTTCCGCCCGGTTTCAGAAAATGAGTGATGATGTCAGCCCATTTATCAAGATCCGGTAACCATCCTATAACACCATACGAAGTGAATATGATATCGAATTTTTCATTCAGGTGCTCTTTGAGATCATATACATTGCTGCAGATAAATTCTGCAGGAATATTTGTTTCAGCAGCAAGTTTTTTTGCTTCACCAATTGCTTTATCTGAAAGATCCATTCCTGTAACGATCGCACCTTCACGCGCCCATGACAATGTATCCATCCCGAAATGACATTGCAAATGCAACATTTTTTTTCCCTTCACATCTCCGAGCTCATTTAATTCAATAGGTGTTAGTGCAGTTTTGCCTTTTCTAAATGACTCAACATCATAAAAGCTGGAGTCTTTATGCACCGTTGTGCGCTGATTCCATAATTCTTTATTTGCTTCGAAATATTGCTGATAGTTGTTCATTGAATTGTTCTTGAAAAAAGAAAAGGATTGTAGTTACAATCCTTTTCACATTATCGAATCTTATTAAATAATAATACTGTAATCCTTATCCATCCAGTCATTCTATCCAACTGCTACGCGTTTGAATTCAACAACCTTCAAATCACCATCCACTCCCTTCAAATAATCACCAACCGTTTTACCGCCATCTTTTACAAAGGCCTGAGCTGTGAGCGTGCTTTCTTTGAAAAATGAATTCAGTTTGCCTGATGCAATTTTCTCAAGCATTTCATTTGGCTTACCTGCCATTTTAGGATCCTGCTTGATCTGTTCCATCACGATATCTTTTTCACGTGCGATCACATCTGCAGGAACTGAATCTGCATCCACTGCAACAGGATTCATTGCAGCAATCTGCATGGCAATATCTTTTCCTGCCTCTGCTGCTGACTTATTCATAGCAACGAGAACACCAATTCTGTTTGCGCCATGAATATATGATGCAACATAAGGAGCATCCACTCTTTCAAAGCGTGTAATTCCAATTTTCTCGCCGATTGCAGCAAGTTTGTCATTGATGAGATCAGAAACTTTTGCTCCGTTGATCGATACATTGTTCAGCTCATCAACACTTTTCACATTGTTCGAAATCGCTGCATCTGCAATACTCTGCGTGAATCCAATAAAGTCTGCATTCTTAGAAACGAAATCAGTTTCGCAGCTAACAAGTAAAACAATACCTGTTTTATTATCTGCTGTTGTTTTTGCAAGCACCACACCTTCTTTTGCCTCACGGTCACTGCGTTTTGCCGCAACCTTCTGACCATGTTTACGAAGCCAGTCAATTGCAGCTTCAATATCCCCATTTGTTTCTGTTAGTGCTTTGCGACAATCCATCATACCTGCACCAGTCATTTGGCGCAGCTTATTTATTTCCGATGCTGTAATAGTTACTGTTGACATAGTTTTCATGTTTTACCGTGCAACATGTGCACATCAAAAAAATCATTCACTCTTATCTTCCGCCTGGTCTGCGAGAAGGCATTCTTCTCTTTGGCTGGCCACTGCCACCACCCTGTCCAGGTCCACCCTTGCCTCTTCCACCGCGACGACCTTCCTGCTCTGCTTCAGCAAGCAGCTTCGCTGCTTTTCTTTCATTCTCATCCTGACCTGCAGTTTCTTCACCCTCGTCTTCCTTAGCAGCCTGTCTTTCAGCAAGACCTTCTGCAATTGCTGCAGTGATATAGTTTGTAATAATTGCAATTGATTTTGTTGCGTCATCATTTGCAGGAATTGCAAAATCAACCCTGTTCGGATCGCAGTTGGTGTCAACAACACCGAAGGTTGTAATACCCAAACGTTTTGCTTCTGCAAGTGCAATGTGTTCGTGACCGATATCAACGATGAAAAGCGCTGCAGGTACACGACCCAATTGAGAAATACCACCAAGCACTTTTTCCATTTTCTCTTTATCGCGACTTAAAGTGAGACGCTCTTTTTTCGTGATGCTGTCAAATGAACCGTCATTCAGCATTTTTTCAATGCTCTGCATTTTCTTTACGCTCTTACGAACGGTATTGAAATTGGTAAGCATTCCACCAAGCCAGCGTTCAGTTACAAATGGCATGTTTACGCGCTTTGCACATTCGGTAACGATATCCTTTGCCTGTTTTTTCGTTCCAACGAAAAGGATTTTTTTACCACTGCGTGCGATCTGCTTCAGCACTGCTGCAGTTTCCTGCAGGCATTCTGTTGTTTTATTCAGATCAATGATGTGAATACCTTTTTTCTCTGCAAAAATATAAGGCAGCATTTTTGGATTCCACTTCTTACGCAGGTGACCAAAATGTACGCCTGCTTCGAGTAATTGCTGCTGCAGTGATGTGTTTGTTCCATTAATTATGATTTAGTTCCAGAGACAAGTACATAAACAAGTCTTAGGAGGTAATTGTTTATCGTTTTGAGAATTGGAAACTTCTTCTTGCTTTTTTGTGTCCGAACTTTTTACGTTCTACTGAACGTGGATCACGTTTAAGCAAGCCTGCTGCTTTCAGTGCAGGACGGAATTCAGCATTCAGGTCAACAAGCACGCGTGCAATACCGAGCATTGCTGCTTCTGCCTGGCCCTTCATGCCACCACCCGCTGCATTGATCTTTACATCGAATTTGCTGATCGCATCAATTGTTTTCAACGGACGCTCGAGCTGGTTCTGCAAATAAACAAGCGGGAAATAATCTTTATAGTCTTTATCGTTCACCGTGATCTTACCATCACCCTTGCTGAGAAACACGCGGGTTACAGCTTCTTTACGACGACCGACACCATTTTTTTGCTTTTCCATTATTTGGAGTTGATTGATAATTAAAATTTCAATTCTTTGGGTTGCTGTGCTGTGTGGGGATGTTCAGCACCTGCATAAACAAAAAGTTTTTTATACATCTGGCGTCCCAGACGATTTTTAGGAAGCATCCCTTTTACTGCTCTCTCTACAATCACTTCAGGTCTGCGTTTGATCAGATTGATTGCACTTTCCTGCTTTTGTCCGCCCGGATAACCTGAATAATTGAGATAAGTTTTTTCCTCAAATTTATTTCCTGTGAACTTGACCTTGTCGGCATTAATGACGATCACATAATCGCCAGTATCAACGTGAGGAGTATAGTATGCTTTAGTCTTGCCGCGTAAAACTGCTGCAATCCGCGCACACATACGTCCTACGGTTTGATTGGTACCATCTACAATGTGCCATTGGCGCTGTATGGTAGCCGCATTCGCATGTTTTGTTGTAAAATGTTGTTTGCTCATTTTTGTAAAACAGTGGACTGTGTTGCAGTCCGGTTATTAATTCCATTAGCGCCATCCCGCTAACAGACCATCCAGAGTACCTGAAGGGGCCGCAAAGATATGCGGATCGATAGCAGGTGGCCAAAAATAAGACCCACTATTTTTTAGCGCACCTTTATAATTCGCTGATTTACAATAAAAATTTTGACTGACTTTTTAAGTCAATTGGAAGATTTTAAATTTGATGGGAGCTGTTGACCAATTTGAAATGGTTGAATTTGGATAGAAGGCTCTTTATTTTTTTTCTTTTTCACTTCCCCACTTGATCCTTAACTTAAATCTTAGTTTTTATCGCTTTCTTGAACCCTGAAGCCTGAAGCTTTCCTGGACCCCGGACCTTGTATCTTGGACCTTCAATCAGTTATGCCACACTTACTTAAAAGAACTTCATTCGGAAATAAAGCCAACAAAGACAACCTTCTTTCTGATGAAGAAGCACATGCATTATTAAACAACTGGGTACCCAATGACCGGTTACGGCTTCATATGAAACAGGTTGCCGCCGTTATGAAGGCATGGGCTATTGAAAAAGAAGGTGCTGATGAATTAACTGCCAGGAAATGGGAACAGGCAGGGTTACTTCATGACGCTGATTGGGAAAAATATCCTGAGGAACACTGCAGGGTTATAATAGAAGAATTGGAGAAACGAAATGTTGATCCTGAAGTTCTCCATTGTATTGCATCACATGGACCTGCACATTTTGGAGTACAACCCGAATCTAAAATGGATAAAATGATCTATGCATTCGATGAGTTATCGGGATTTGTGCATGCATCTGCATTGATCAGGCCTGCCAAATATGAAGGCATGGATGTAAAAAGCGTAATGAAAAAACTGAAGACGCCGTCTTTTGCAGCGCAGGTAAATCGCGACGAAATCAATGATGCGATATCCCGGATCGATACATCACTGGAAGAAATAATTTCATTTATTATTGACAAGCAAAAACACGTGTTATAGGCTTCGCCCATCATGTAAAGGCTTTAAGTTGTTTATAAAGATGGGAGATTGAAAATTGGACTTTTCCTTGCACTCCTTAACAATTCATTAAACCTTACTCTTCCGATTCAGTCAATAACCCCGCGACTGTGAACACGGCAAGTGTGTTTATTTACCCAAATGCCCTGAAGATCATATGAGAAAGATCTACCTACTACTGATTACTGCCCTATCAGTTCTTACATCAAACAGCCATGCGCAGGACAGCGTAAATTTTATTCCACATGTTTTTCAATCACAATTACGTGCAGAGTTTGACAACATTTCTATTCTGAATGGACCGGGAAACCGCAAGGCTCTCTGGACCTTCGGTGATGGCACCAGTAAATGGACAGAACCGCTTGCTGATGTTGAACATCTATACCCGGCAGCCGGCACTTATCTGGTTTGTCTTAAAATGTATAAATACAACAGCAACACTGACTCCGTTCTTACAGGTTCCAGTTGCAAAACCATTTCATTCCAGCCTTCCTGTAATGCAGAATTTCAATATCGCGATTCAGTAGTACAAAATCCATACAGGCACATTGTTCGATTTAATTCGTTCCCACATCATAACCAGAATCTCGGAGTGACCCAGGTTTGCTGGCGATTTGGTGATGGTACCGATACCTGCATTAATAATACCGCCGGTATGCCATTGGATAATTTGTTTAATATAACGCATACCTATTATCAGGATTCATTATACAACGTTTGCGTTAAAATCACATACAGTGATGGTTGTGTTGGAGAAAAGTGTCGCATTGTAAATCTTGGAGGCACAACAACACAGGACAGTTGCCAGGCAAATTTTAATGTGCTGGCATCTAATCATCCACTTGGAAAAACATTTGTTGCATTGCCCTGGCATAGCAACCAAAAAAGACCTGAAAGAATTTGCTGGACGTTTGGAGATGGAAGAGATACATGCATCAACTATAATCCTGCACAAGTTTCTAATTATACAGTCTTTCATCAATATCAGCAGGCAGGAAACTACAATGTGTGCGTTAAAATAAAATACCAGGGAGGTTGTGAAGCTGATAAATGTAAGATTGTTGCGGTTCAGCAACCTGCACCAGACACAGTTTGCAAAGTAAGATTATCAGAAGCCATTGCTTCAGCGTCGGGATTAACCAGGAATTTCAAAGCATTGACCTCTTCTCCCGGCAACAAAAAAGTAAAAACGATTTGCTGGATATTCGGAGATGGCAGTGATACGTGTATCAATATAACAGACTCATTGAACATACAGGAATTCTTTATTACCCATACTTATCCAGCGCCCGGAACCTACCAGGCATGTGTTGTTGCCAAATTTGATGGAGGTTGCGAAGCTGTTGATTGCAAGGCGGTGGTTATTCGTTCTGGGACAAGATGTGGCGGTTACTTTACGGATTCATTGGTAACTGGACGCACGTATAAATTCTCTGGAAGAAGTATTCATCATCCGGATGATCAGGTGATTTCCTATAAATGGACTTTTGGAGACGGTACAACAGGTGATGGTCCAAATGTTACACATACTTATCAGCAACCCGGTACCTATGAAGTTTGCCTGATCATTAAAACACAGAAAGGTTGTGAAAGCAGGATATGCGGAAAGATCATCATCCCCGGAAACAATAATAGATTACTTCTCTCACCCAACCCCGTATTGAATAACCTGCATGTAAAATTCCATTCTTCACACAATGAAACGGTGACATTGAAGGTCATGAACAGTTCTGGTGTGGTCGTACGCACCTGGACAAAACCTGCAACTGCAGGATGGAATGAATGGGATTTTGATGTAGCCAATTTGCTGACAGGCATGTATACATTTATTGTACAATCACCGAATCAACAGGCAAGCGCAATATTTTTTAAGTTGTAGTTTTTTAGAAATTACCCGATGTCCAGTTAAGCATTAGTTGTTTAACTGGACATTTTGTTATTTCAAGATTTCTAGATTTCAAAATACGCTTCGTAGGTAAGATTGTCGTTATAAATACTGTTTCGTAATATAGTGTCAGGACATAGACATTGATTATTCGACATCCAGCATTAACATTGCAGCAGATGAAAAAATTTCTGGTATTTGTTGCGATAATACTGATTGTTGTTTTAGCATTCATTCATTTTTTATTGCCCAATACGATGGATGCTCAGGGAGTAATAGTCATTAATGCCACGCCCAACAGCACACAAAGATTTACATCCGAACCTGAAAAAATAAAAAAATGGTGGCCAGGTACTGTATTAAGTGATTCTCAGTTTGTATTTGAAGAAGATACCTTTTTTTTTCGTCGTGGTTATTTCATGGGAACTATTTCTTTGATCAAAACCAAAGATTCTGTTCTCACTACGATGATCAACATTTTACCCGTTCAAATAGATTCTACCGTTCTTAACTGGAATGCAAATATTTCATCAGGCAATGGACTGTTCGAAAGAATTCAACTATATAATAATCAAAAAAAACTCGAAAAAAAATTGCAGAAACTCGCTGATCAATTAAAAGTTTTTCTGTCAAAAGTTGAAAATGCCTATGGCATGAATATCAGTGAGGAACGCGTGGTAGATACTTTGCTGATAGCTACACGAAAAAATTTCAAATCTTACCCATCAACAAGTGAGGTTAATGAAATGATACAATCGTTGAGAGATTTTATTATTTCAAAGAATGCACAACCAACCAATCCGCCAATGCTGCATGTTTCTCAAAAAGCTGATGGTGATTATGAAGCAATGACTGCGATACCGGTAAACAAGGAAATTGATACGGGTGATAAATTTGAAATTAAACGTATGGTTCGTGGTAAAATACTTGTTGGTGAAGTAAAAGGAGGGCCACACACCATTTTGGAAGCCGAAAAACATATGGAAAATTATGTTCTTGATTACCGTCGCGCATCACCTGCCATTTCCTATCAATCCATCGTAACCGATCGTAAGTCGGAAAGCGATTCTTCTCAATGGATTACACGCATTTATTACCCTGTGTTATAGGTATTTAATAGGCTATATTAGTACTCTGAATAATAAGAGCCCGTGAAGTTTAGCTTATTAATAATTATCATCTGTTTTATTTATCCCGTCACCTTTTACGCCCAATGCCCCACAGATTATTATACAAAAACATTTTCCTCAAGCAATGGTTTTAGTATTTCAAAAACTGTTTACAATAGCCAGCAGGAAATTGGTCTTGCAGGCAGCAGCAGTAGTAATTCTGCCTTTAGACATGTTGGACTAATATCAAAACTTAGTGACCAGGGTACTCCTATCTGGACAAAACACTATGCGATTCCAGGATTTAGGATGATGACCTTTACTGATATTGTAGCGTTGAATGATGGAGGATTTATTGTAGTCGGATTTTATGATGATGTTGATACTGTCACGCATTTATTGAAAAAAGGCTGGGGGATAGTAATGCGTGTTGACAGGTTTGGAAACCCAAAATGGACTAAATCCCTGAGCAATTTCAATGAGGCTGAAGACATAACAAATCTTTTGAAAATTGAGAGATTATCCGGGGGTGATTATATTCTATTCGGAAATACGTTTAAAAAACCAACTGCCAACACACTTGCAAGAGCACCACAACTAATAATTAGAATGAATGAATCGGGAGATGTGATATGGAGAACGAGCCTTCATATTCAAACCGATAATGTTCCACTTGGAAATCCATCATTGCTTGAATTATCTAATGGAAATCTTCAATTCGGATTTAATTTATTTCAACAACAAAAATCAGGACCTGGTGAAGTTTACAAGGAAGGATATTGCCTGATGCAGGTAAACAATCAAACCGGAATTGTAAATGAACAAAAATTTTATACTTATCCAACAATGCCTGCCATTGTTCCGGCATCAATGGGGAGGATTGTACTGATCAACGAATTTACTAATGGGAACCTGGGTTTTCATTTTTCCTTTTCAGATACTGCGTTTTTGCTTGATCCGCCTCACACAAAAAGATGCGCGATAATGATTACGGATGCTTTTGGTAACATACAACGCGTGAATGGATATTATAATGGAAGTTATGGTTGTGCTTTTATTGATGGCCTTATCGAAACAAATCGTGACCGATTGTTGTTGATCGATGATGGAAATACGCCTGTGCTTGCGAGAGTGGATGAAAACGAAAATTTTACCTGGCAATTTTCTTTGCCTGCTGCAGGATACGTTCCCGTGTCACTTTTAAAGATCAATGAAGGGTACAATATTTTTTCTACAAATTGGGGATCAATGCATCTAACCAAGATTGATAATAATACGCAGGCATGCGAAAAGAATGATATCGTGTTGACAAGGGAAGATATTACCCCGATGTTTACACCATGGAATATTTCCATTCATACTGTAACTGGCGACGAAGTAATGTTGCCGACAAACCTGCTTTATTTGACAGGCACTATTACATCACAGCTTCTTTGTACGAATACCTGCTGTACCGATATCATAAATGGAAACGTGATCAGTGCAGAAATATGTGAGGGAGACACATACCAGCTACCCACAAATGAACTGGTTAGAGATTCAGGCATGTATTATGTTCGATACCAATCACAGGGTGGCTGTGACAGCATCCAGTATTTTCATTTGAAAGTGATTAAAAATCCTGACCAGTTGAAACTAACAGGCGAACAATGTCTTGAAACCACTGATACCATTCGCCTATCTGCAACTGATGGATTCGAAAATTATAACTGGATGGGAGTAAATTCGACAGACTCCATAAAATATATATCGAGCCCCGGAACATATTGGGTAAGCGTACAAAATAATTGCGGAACAAATGCTGACAGCATAATCGTTTATGATAAATGTGAATTCGACATTTTTATTCCGAGCGCATTTACACCGAATGGTGACAAACTTAATGATGATTTTGGCATCCCGGCACAAAACAATAACAAACTGATCAAGCTTGAAATTTATAACAGGTGGGGTAAAAAAGTATTTGAAACAAATGATAAATTAAAAAGATGGGACGGAACATATAAAGAACAACGCCAACCTCAGGGTGTATACGTTTATTTTATTGTAATGGAAACTCTCGCTGGAAAAACCCTGACGAAAAAAGGATCTTTAACTTTAATCCTCTGATCATCTAATTTTTATTTGTGGGATTTTTTTTCTGCATTTTTCGAAGTATCATCAATGAATCATTGTTACGCGCAAGTAAAAACATTTTTTCACCACCAATTCCGATATTTTCAATTTTTCTGACCTGTCCCTTTATAGTCACTGAAGTATTATAAGGAGTGAAATTGTTATTACCAAGATTTACCAGCACCGTTCCATAATCTGAATCATATCTCCCCATGTCAATATTGTTGTCATAAAAATTTCCACCAAGAAAAATATCGGGAAGCTTATCTCCATTTGCATCCATAGGTAAACCACATCGATAACTGGTGAGTTGTGTTTGCCATGGTAGAGCCTTTAATTCAAATTGCAAGTTCCCATTGTTGATTAAAATCGCATTTTCAAAATAATCCACAGACCATGTACTGGAGCCGGACAATTTTCCACCACTTATTATTTCTTTTAATGTGGCTTCAGCAAAATCTTCCGCATAAAGGAATTTCTTTTTTAACGCAGGCAATTGTTTTTCCATTTCCATTTTATTTGGAAATGGAATTTCTTTTCCATTCAGGAAATATGTAACAACCTGTTCATTTTTTCCATTGTCATCAAAATCATTATAATAAAGAGTGACAGGTTCATCTTCAGTTGGTTTTAGTCGACTGTTTCTCCCCACATTTCCAGCCACCAGGTCAAGATCACCGTCATTATCTGTATCAATCGCAGTTACAAAATTCCACCATCCTTTTCGAGTGGTCAGATCTCGTCGTTTCAATTGTCCTGCATCATTGATAAAAACACATATCGTTCCCCACTCAAGTGACAACAAAAGATCCTGGTCGCTATCATTATCAATATCCACCCAAGAAGCAGATGTTACCATTCCCGCAAATTTGAGCTCCCCATTTGTTTGGGTTGATTCACGAAACTGCCCGCTCCCATCATTCATCAGCATGTAAGATTGAGGTTTGAGGCCATACTCCCAGGGAACAGTTCTGCCACCAATAAAAATATCCATATGACCATCCTTGTTGATATCTACCGGCGCAATACAACCAGCGTTCATATAAATATTACGAAACGCATTAGCTGACAACGAAAGATTTCCCTTACCATCATTTAAATAAAGACGAGGTTCCATGTATTTATCCCGTCCGTAGTATTCATTGCCACCATTTGCTACAACCAAATCGACATATTTATCTCCATTGACATCTATCCATTTTGCATCCACTTCCTCATAAGTGCTGTCTGCATCAATTGCAGGCTGAATTGTTTTCCTGAATTTATTATTTGATTCCTGTATAAAAACTGCAGCCTTTTCAAATTTCGAGGAGCCGATGTAAAAATCATCCAGTCCATCACCATTAATATCTGCCACGGCGAGAGCAGGACCCTCTGTTGAAATCATATGTGGAATAAGAGGCTCGCGATTGAACTCAACAAAATTATTTTCAATGTGTTTGTATGTGAGACCCGCTTCAACTGATACATCTTCCAACTTCACTTCATTAGTCCGCCTTTTTTGCATAAAGCTGTAATCAAAAGATGGCAATCCTGCTTTGTATTCAACCCTTGGGCTTTGCCCGGGAGTAATTTCCAGTCTCTGATATGTATTATCTGGCCATACAAGCAAAATAGAATCATAAGAAAGATTTTTTATGCCTGCATGTAGTGGTATTTCCATGCTTGATTCGAATCCTCGTACAGGAAACTTTTCATAAGTACGCAAACCATTTTTTTCAAATATCAAAAGTTTGGTGCCGATTCCGCGCAGGTTTTTTCCAGGGCCTTTCAAATCTACTTTTATGAAATCTTTTGATGTTGTTGAGGTATTGTTTTGGTAAATCAAAGCTTCCGCATCGATATTGTTTACTACAACATCCAGGTCTCCGTCATTATCAAGGTCTGCATATATCGCTCCATTTGAAAAAGTTTCCTGGTCGTTGCCGATCTGATCTTTCAGATCTTCAAAGGCCATTGCTCCATTATTCCTGTAAAATTTATTGGGCAATTTGATTTCAGGGAATTTATCAACCAATGCCATTTCCGTTTCGCGAATTGTATTATTCCTGATCTTGGATTGAATGGCTTCATCAGAAACAAAATTGATGTAGTCCATATCATTCATTCTCTTCGGTATTCCATTTGAAACAAAAAGATCTTTCAGCCCATCATTATCAAAATCCATCCATAATGGCGCCCAGGACCAATCGGTTGCATGTACGCCAGCAAACATTCCAATTTCACTGAAGGTGCCATTGCCAAGATTCAACTGAAGATTATTTCTTGCATATTGGTGGTGATATCCATAACCAACCTTCATATAAAATGTTTCATAACGATCCTCTCCCAGTGAGCGTTTCAAAATATAAGGATCATACGGAAGCATGTCCATAGAGATCAATTCAGGCTGACCGTCATTATTTACATCGGCAACATCAACGCCCATTGAGAACTGGCTCGTGTGCATGGTTCTTTGGGTCATCTCTTCAGAGAAAGTTCCATTTCCCTGATTGATGTACAAATAATCATTTTCGTGAAAATCATTGCCGATAAAAATATCCGGGTACCCATCGAGATTGATGTCAGAAATAGCAATACCAAGACCGTAACCGATCGCTGAACTATTTATTCCAGTTTCGCGTGTGACCTCAGTAAATCGAGCACCATCATTTCTGAACATCCTGTCACCTGATAAAGTATGATATGTACCGAGAAACTGGTTTCGTGGTCCAAAGGTTCCATTGTGATGAACAGAATGATTTAACAGAAACATATCGAGGTCGCCATCGAGATCATAATCAAAGAAGGCTGATTGAGTGCTAAAGCCGGAAAAATCCAGTC
This sequence comes from uncultured Chitinophagaceae bacterium, assembly GCA_964499155.1. Classification (GTDB taxonomy): domain Bacteria; phylum Bacteroidota; class Bacteroidia; order Chitinophagales; family Chitinophagaceae; genus CAZCKF01. The sequence goes on along the minus strand of CAZCKF010000004.1, from coordinate 8,566 downwards.
CATATTCTGCAGCACGATCAACATATTGTGGAATACCCCCAGCGGAAATTCCAGTACAAATCAGCAATTCATTTTTGCCCTTAAGTGCTTCGTACTGTCCAACCTTGCAAACATAAATATCCAGCAAGCCATCATTGTTGATATCGACAATGGATACCCCTGTTGACCATGAACTGTTTTTTGGTATACGAGAACTATCAGTAACGTCGCGGAATTGCATATCCCCCTTATTAAGATAAAGCCTGTTACCGACCTGGTTGGCAGCAAAAAACAAATCGATCAATCCATCGTTGTTAAAATCGCCCGCACCAATGCCTGCTCCATTATAGAAGTACATGTAGTGAAACATGTTGAAAGACGGAGATGCTTTTAAATGGTTTGCAAAATCAAGCCCTGTTTGTTTATGGGTCAGAACATCAAAAAGAAATTCTTTTTTTTCCTTTTTCGATTTACAGGAAAAAATAATGGCCAACATTAAAAAGAATATGATCGAATAAAATTTCATGGAGTCTGCCACCTGTACATCAATGGCTGGTTATTGTTTTGGAGGAAAAGAAAATACTTTTTGCTTTTTAAATAGATAATTCCTTTCACCTCGCCTCGTGTTTCTATTCCACTGGCGGCTGGATCAATTATCGCGAATCCTCCTTTCCCGTTATTAATAATTACATGACCATAACTTGCATCAAGCCGGCTGAATTGAGGTAACAAACCAAATCGGTTACCACCCATTAACAAATCCGGTAAGCCATCGCTATTTAAATCATGTACTAGAATTGAATTGACAGATGATAATTGTACTTCGACTGGCAGTGCCTTTAACGTAAAATTTCCATTGCCGTCATTATAAGCAATGGCGGATAGACCGTAATTAAATTGTTTTACCAAAGCATTTTTAACTGAAGCAGAGGGAAATAATTGGGTGAAAGTATTTTTAGCGTATTCGTGGTGTTTCAAATTCTGCTTTTTTAGCCCGGGCAATTGGTCTGTAATTTCTCTTTTGGTAAATACTGGAACATCTTTTCCATTGTAAGTCCGTGTCACGATTTTATCGCGCGTCTGGTTATTGTCAAAATCATTGATCCAAATCTTAACCGGGTTTGCAGAATCAGCTTTCAGGTAAAAATTATCTCCAATATTTCCAAGCACCAGGTCAACATCGCCATCTTTATCATAATCTATCGAAACAATGGATTGCCACATGCCTATATAATTTTCAAGGCCAGATTTTTTTTCATCAAACCTTTGTCCATTAAATCCAAATATGCGTGGTGCCATCCATTCTCCTACGATGATGAGTTCCTTCCTGCCATCAGCATTAATATCACTCCATGTTGCAGATGTGATCATACCCGCATTCGTAAAAGCAGGGGCGAGACTTTTTGTTACATCGGAAAATTTTCCATTCCCATCATTTCTAAAAATAAATGATGGCGCATCCAGTCCATAATTCATCGGAACGCTCCGGCTGCCGACAAATAAATCTTCGTCGCCATCTGTGTCGTAATCAAGAGGTAAAACTATCGATGCATTCATTCCTGTAAGTGGCAAAACATTGCTTACAATCGTGAATTTTCCCGTACCATCATTGTTATAAAGTCTTGTCTGCAATTCAGGACTTGAATGCTGCCTGTGATTACCACCACTTCCAACTACTAAATCAGGATCTTTATCATTATCGTAATCGAAAAAAGCTGCTGCTACATCTTCATACGCAGGATAAGGATCGAGTGGCGCCCCTTTGAAACCTTTGTTATTTTGGAGATACATTGTACCGCCCTGTCCCACTGCTCCTCCGATAAAAATATCTTCCAACCCATCTCCATTCACATCAGCTACTGCAGATGCCGGGCCTTCTCGCGACAGCAGGAAAGGAATATTACGTTCATTATAAAAATCAATCTGATCATCTTCTTTATGAGCTTTAAAAGAATGAGAAACCTGTGTAAACATTTTCGATGCTGAAAACGAGGTGTCCGGAATATTTACAGGGATCGAATTTGATTTTAAAATTTTATGATGCCTGTTAATTGCAGGAGATTGAACTACAGTCTTGCTTCTGTCAGGCCAAAGGATCACCATTGAATCTGGTGCTTCACGTTTGCCAAGTCCAAAATGCATTTTATAATCAATGGAAGACTGAAATCCGCGTGATGGCATCAGGTCACGACTTAAAATGTCATCCCTATAAAAAAGTTTTATTATGCTGCCTATTGCATTCACGTTTTGCTTTTCCTGCGATTGCAATGAAACAGTGAGATAATTTCCACCGCCCATCTGGACAGAATTGTTCCTGTAGACAAACGAGGGTTGATTCACGTTATTGATTACCAAATCGAGGTCACCATCATTGTCAAGATCACCATAAGCAGCTCCATTGGAAAATGATTTCTGACCCAAACCCCAGTTTTCTGCTTCATCATTGAAACGAAGATTGCCCAAATTTTTAAATGCCATATTGGGAATGGGATTGGATGGCATTTTCTTTACAATATTATCCTGCTCTTCTTTTTTACCAGTCAATACCATTTGCTGGATTACATCATTCGAAAAGAAATCAATAAAATCCTGGTCAGTAACATCATGATATATACCATTGCAAACAAAAATATCCGAGAGGCCATCATTATCTGCATCAAACATCAATGCACCCCAGCTCCAGTCAGAAGCAGCCACTCCACTATAAAATGCTGTTTCAAGAAATTTACCATTGCGATTGTTTACCTGTAATGTGTTTTGTTGAAACTGGTGGTAAAATCCTGAACGTTCTTTGAGTTTGTAAACATCAATATTATCAAAAGAAGAAGTAGTGCGCAATCGATAATCATCTGATGGAAGCATGTCCGTTGTAAATATGTCTACGTATCCATCATTGTTGATGTCACCCATGTCAGCTCCCATGGAAGCGAGACTCGTATGCTGCATGCATTGTTCCAGGTCTTCTTTGAACGTTCCATTCTTTTGATTAATGTATAAATAATCTCGTTCAAAGAAATCATTTGAAATATACATATCAGGATACAGGTCACCATTCACATCTCCGACGGTAACACCCAGACCAAACCCAATTAAACTACCATAAATGCCGGCTTCATCTGAAACATCAACGAATTTCCCATTATCATTTTTTAAAAGCTTGTCGCCGCCACCCTTCAGGAAATCAGCAACAGGCCAGTCTTCTGCACGCAGATCTCTCTTGTTTGCATAATTCAATGTGTTGACAGGAATAAAACTGTTCTTTAATACATAGCAGTCAAGATCACCATCGAGATCATAATCAAAGAAAGCAGCATGCGTGGTATATCCGCTTTCATCAAGACCATATTGTTTTGCAGATTCAGTAAAAGTGAGGTCCTTGTTATTTATATAAAGTTCGTTTTCATTTGTTACACCTTGTTGGTAACCGGCATTACAAACATAAATGTCGAGCCATCCATCGTTATTGATGTCGACAAATACAACTCCAGTACTCCATTTGGTTTTTTCCTTGAAGCCGGATTTTTCAGATATGTCATCGAATTTGAAATTTCCTTTATTGAGAAAAAGTTTATTCGCACCCATATTGGCTGTGAAAAAAACATCAGCCAGGCCATCGTTGTTGATATCGCCGATGGCAACGCCACCCCCGTTGTAAAAATTCCTGTAGGAGAAAATATTGAAGTCGCGAGTGTCGGAAATTTTATTTGTAAAAGAAATTCCTGAATCATCAACGAGTTCGAAAAGTGTTTCCTGCTTTTTATCGGAACAGGAAGCAAAAGCAAGTAAGATCAATGGCAGCACGTACCGGTACACTGAGTCCTCCGTTTTGTCAAAAAAACAAAAAGGTCATTAATTAATGACCTTTTTGTTTCAATGTTATGAATACTTTTAATACCCAGGATTCTGTTTCAGATTTGGATTAACTGAAAGCTGCTCGTTGGGGATTGGGAATAATAATCTTTCCTGTGTTGATGCTGGTTTTTCCTGCCATGCATTGAGGAATTTTCCAAAGCGGATCAAATCCTGCCTTCTCCAACCCTCCCAATACAATTCACGACCTCTTTCATCTAGAAGTTGATCAAGTGTAAGTGTACCAACAATCGGTGTGGCTCCACGTAAAGCTCTGATCTGGTTTACGATTACAAGCGCACCTGCTGCGTTATTTGTACGAAGCATTGCTTCTGCTTTCATCAACTGAACATCCGCATAACGGAAGATCACATATTCATTTTCAGATGGACCTTCTTTAATATAATCAGGAGGATATTTAATAACACGGATACCAGTTACTTCAAGATCATTTCCAGTTTCTTTTAATTTAACCTGAGGAGTGAAAGCAAGTGGATTGTTTCTACGATCTTTTAGCGCAACTCCATTCTGGTCATATTGCTGGCCAATAAGGAATCCAACACGCAGACCTGATACATCTGTTACACCGGGATATGTACCACCACGGCGCTGATCAGTTGCTTCAAATTTGTTGTAAAAGTCAGAGAGCGTAGTAAATCCATTCCAACCACTTGGTTTCTGGTTGTAGTGAAGCACCATGTACCAGCGTGACTGCATATTACCACCGCGAACACCATTTGTATTTTCCAATGCATAAATCAACTCAGTTGATTTAGTTGAATTATCACGAGCGAAACCATCGAAATAAGTTGGTTGTAGCGAAAAACCAGTTATCTGATCTGCAAGAGCGATAACCTGCGCCATATCAGCCGGTGCAAATGTTGGAGCAGCACGGTTTGAAAAAACACCTCTGTTCAAATATAATTTCATCAGCAATGCACGTGCAGCATTTTTGTTTGCTTTGATTGCTGGTCCTGTTGGTAAATCATTCATGATCGCATTTAATTCTGCAATCAGGAAATCAGTTGCTTCTGAACCTTCAAGTGTTTCAGGAATTTTAGTCAGGTCTTTAAGGTCTTCCCTGTAAGGAACCTGGTTCCATCCATCTAAAACAGCAAACATAGAGAACGCACGAATGAATCTTGCTTCTGCAGCCTGTTGTGATGTAGGAGATTTTTCAAGTACACTTGATGCAGCAAACTGAATCTGCAACAATTCACGATACGTGTCACGCAAAAATCCGTGGTCAGCATTCCATGCATGTGAATGCAATACTCTCCATACTCCATTATCATCCCAATCCGGACCTCTTGTTGGTCCTATCGTTTCATCAGTAGTATGTTGTTGAGCAGCCCAGAATCTTGACTGATCCTGGAACGGGTTATTCATTGATTCGTAAGCAGTCTGTAAAAGACCTGCAGCGGTTACACTGCTGCTTTCGAATGCGAGGTTTCCGCGAAGATCCTGCTTCAGCTTCGTACAGCTAAAGCCTGCAATCGCCAGGATACCAATTAGAAGAATCTTATTCAGTTTCATATCTGTAATTTATGAATTATAATCCAAAGCTTAAACCAAGTAAAAATGTTCTTGAAGTCGGGAAAGGAACGTATTCGATGCCCAATGAAGGTACACCATTTACATTTTTATCCACGTTGACTTCAGGGTCAAATCCTGTAAAATCTGTAAACACCAGCAGGTTCTGGCCTGTCAAAGAAATCCTGGCACCTTTGAACACTTTTGCGAAATCACCCAATGCATAGCTGATCTGGACATTCGACAGTTTCAGGTAATTTCCTTTTTCCAGGTATCTGTCAGATGGAGCCAGCGGATTTGATGTGCTTTCCTTATCGCTCGTGCCCACCAGATTTCCTGATATGTTTCTTGTACCCAGGTTACCAATCGGCAATACAGAATTGGCTGTATTGTTATAGATATAATGACCAAAAGCACCATTCAGATTCACTACTGCAAAGAACTTTCCAAAGGAAACATCTGATGTGATACCCAAAAGCATTTTCGGATTAGGTGACCCTGCATAGAAAAACTTATCACTTCCATCAGGATTTAACGAATAAATACTTTGTCCGGTTGTCTTATCAATGCCCTCAAAGTGTCTTAAATAAAAAACATTGATTGGCTGACCACTTACCAGGCGCTGGGATGTAGCTCCTGAAATTCCCTGTCCATGCAATCCACCCGTTTCAATTGATCCAACGAACTCATTAAGTTCATTTTTCAGGAATGCCATGTTTACTCCGAGGTTCCAATTCAATGTACTCGTGCGTACTAACCCGCCATTTAATGTAACCTCGATTCCAGAATTTTCAATCGTTCCGGTTTCAAGATTCTTCCAGTAACGGATTGGCGGACCAGGTTGTGTTACAATTTGCTGAAAGATTGGATCGGTAGTTTCCCTTTTGAAATAATCCACACCACCATTGATCCGACCACCCATAATTCCGAAATCAAGTCCCACGTTGTACATGGTGTTTTCTTCCCACTTGATATCCGGATTTTCAAGGTTAATTACTTCCTGGTTTACGCCCTGTCCAATATTAACTACGCGCAATGGAGCCCAAACCACTGGAAACTCCTGGTTTCCGGTTTTACCCCAGCTTGCTTTCAAACGTAAATTGCTGAAGAGGCCATCACCAAGGAAATCTTCTTCCCCGATATTCCATGCTGCACCAAATGATGGGAAGGTTCCGTACCGGTTATTTTTACCGAATCTGTTTGAACCATCGCGGCGAACTGTGGCATTGAAAGTGTATTTATCATTTACATTAACAATGGCACGTGCAAAGAATGATTGCAATTCAGAAAATGGAGTGGCAAACGAATACATGCTACGGTCTGCAGCAGGTGCATTTTGCATATAATCAGTATACTCAATACCAGGATAGTCAACAAACCTGAAAGCCTGCATACCCTGACCTGTGTAATCCTGTTTCAAAAATTCGTAACCGACTAAAGCGTTCAGCGAAACATTTGTAGCGATATCGTTCGTGTAATTCAATGTATGAGTGAACTGCTGATTAACTGCCCGGTTGGTAGAGATTTGTGCGAAGCCAAGGCCTTCTACACCAGTATAGTTTAACCAGTTGCGCAAAGCTGATTTGCGTGTTCCTGTTTCGAAGTTTACGCTGTATAAAAATTTATATTCAAGATCATTTGTGAATTTGTAACTCGGAGCTACACTACCAATGATCGCAGTCCTGTTGTTTACATCATTGTAAGCTGCAAGTAGTGCGAGGGGATTAATGGTTGTATTACCAAGTGCAGGATCTACAACCCAAACAGTTCCATCAGGATTATATAATGGGTGAGTTGGGTTCCACTGCAGTGCATTACCAACAAGGCTTCCCTGGAAACCAGCATCGTTTGATATTGGTGCGAGGGTTGATGTTGTGTGCGACGTAAGGAGATTCAAATCCAGTCCAAGTTTACGACTGTCAAGGAATTTATAGTTTGCACTTAAGCTTGCGTTATACTTTGTAAAGTTGGATCCTTTATCTCCATAATCCTGAATTAAACCAGGATTAGTCGAAGTGATAATTTTCAAGTCCTTCGCACCCATAATTCCATCCTGGCTTAAATGTCCAAGAGAAAACCGATAACGTGCATGTTCTGTTCCACCACTGATAGCAACATTATTACTTGTGGTAAAAGCAGTTCTTGTGATCTCATCAATTGCATCAACACTACTGTTGAAATTTCCTGTTGTAAGTCCGTATGATGTTAGCGCTGCACGATATTCACTTCCATCAAGTACATCAATGGTTCTGAGCATCGAGCTCACACCAACAGCAGTATTCACATCCACACGTGCTTCACCGGAAACACCTCTTTTTGTTGTAACCATCACCACACCATTTGCACCACGTGATCCGTAGATCGCAGTTGCAGATGCATCCTTCAACACATCGATTGAAACGATGTCATTCGGATTGATGAAGTTTAAAGGATTTTCAGCCGGAGATCCTCCGAGTGCTGTACCCAAACCTGGAGAAGTAGATCCTCCATAGTAGGGAACGCCATCGATCACATACAATGGCTGGTTACCAGAACGGATAGATGAAATACCACGGATACGAACCGTAGTACCACCACCAGGCTGGCCAGAATTATTTATTACCTGCACACCAGCAATCTTGCCTTGCAGCAATTGATCGGGCGCGGTAATAACACCTTTATTAAAATCTTTTTCCCTGATAGATCCAACAGAACCTGTCAGATCGCGGCGTCGTGCAGTACCATAACCCACAACAACGACCTCACTCATTTGAGTATTGGAAAGTGAAAGAACAACATCCGCATTGGTGCGGTTGGTTAAATCAATTTCCATTTCGCCGAAACCAACAGATGTAACAACAAGTACCGTCGTTCCGGCAGGTACCGTCAAACGGTAAAACCCTTCGTTGTTTGTTGTAGTTGCAGCTGATGTTCCTTTTGCAGTTACAGTAGCACCGACAACCGGTGTACCATCTCTCTGGTCAGTTACCTTTCCGGTAACCTCTTTAGCTTGCGAGAATGCAGTAGAAGAAATTAATAGCATTGCAGGCAAGACGATCGCTTGAAGGATCTTTCTTAGCATAAGCAGTGGTTAGTTAATAGTAAGATTATCAATTTTAGTATGCAGTGTGTATACCTCACACAATTTATAGTATTTTTTAAAATTTTAACAAATTTATTTCTGCTTAAAGTCGTGGTAATGAGAAAGTTTAGTCTTGTTTAGCCT
>CAZCKF010000003.1:29544-34196 GCA_964499155.1 uncultured Chitinophagaceae bacterium | reverse complement strand
GACCTCGGGTATGAACCGGTAACCTATTCTGAACTGACACAGGATGAAGCTTTCTGGGCTGGCTGCAAAAGCTGCGTGAATTACGAGACCCTGATGAGCAAGGAGCGGAAAAACTGTTTCTGCACAGCCATGCTTTTTGATCCAAAAGATCACTATGAGCCAGAAGAAACGCAGGAATTCTTCAAGAAAAAATCAAAGGTTCTTGAAAGACTAATGCGCATCAAACGCTGGAAATTGTTGCAGCCATTCCTGAAAAAAGAAGAAAGAAGAGAGCCGCGCGATAGAAAATTAAAATCATTGTTACACTATTTCTTCAATTTTTAATTGCCAATGACTAATCAGGATCAGCACGCAAAACGCCGTGTTGTGCTCGGTTTTAGTGGAGGACTCGATACTTCGTATTGCGTAAAATATCTTACGGAAGACAAAGGTTATGAAGTGCATTCAATCATCGTGAATACGGGTGGTTTTGATGCAGATGAATTGAAAAAAATTGAAGCACATGCAAAAAAACTGGGAGTTGCTTCGCATACTACCGTTGATGCTACGCGCACCTATTACGACAACATTATAAAATACCTGGTGTATGGAAATGTTCTGAAGAACAACACTTATCCGCTCAGTGTAAGTGCAGAAAGATTAAGCCAGGCTGTACACATTGCTGAACACGTAAAAAAAATAAATGCAGATGCTGTGGCTCACGGAAGCACGGGTGCCGGTAACGACCAGGTTCGATTTGATATGGTTTTTCATATCATGATACCTGGAGTTGAGATCATCACACCGATTCGTGATCTGCAATTAAGCCGCGAGCAGGAGATTGCCTATCTCAAAGAACGTGGTGTTGAAATGAATTTTGAAAAAGCAGCCTACTCCATCAATAAAGGTTTATGGGGAACCAGTGTGGGTGGAAGAGAAACGCTGAACAGCAATGGCATGTTGCCAGAGCAGGCGTGGCCCACACAGGTTACAAAAAATGCTGCAGAGCAAGTCACACTTGAATTTGAGAAAGGCGACCTGGTTGGTGTAAACGGAAAAAAATTCCCTCACCCGGTTGAAGCGATTATGGAACTGCAAAAAATGGCAGGCCCTTTCGGAATTGGTCGTGATATCCATGTTGGTGATACGATCATTGGCATCAAGGGACGTGTTGGTTTTGAAGCCGCAGCGCCGATCGTGATCATTAAAGCACATCATGCTCTTGAAAAACATGTGCTCACCAAATGGCAATTGAGTTGGAAAGACCAGTTGGCATCATTTTATGGCAACTGGTTACACGAGGGCCAGATAATGGATCCTGTGATGAGAGATATTGAATCGTTTTTGCAATCCTCACAGGAACATGTAACCGGAAAAGTTTTTGTTGAATTGAATCCATACCGGTTCCAGGTAACAGGCATCGAATCAGCTTTTGATCTGATGAGCAGCAAGTTTGGAAAATATGGAGAGATGAATACAGGATGGTCTGGTGCAGATGTGCGCGGTTTCAGCAAGATCTTCGGCAACCAGACCGCTATCTGGCATGCTGTAAATGAAAGTGCGAATAATGACTGAGAATAAAAGCATAAGAGCTGGCATTATTGGAGCTGCAGGTTATACTGGTGGTGAACTGATCAGATTATTGGTTCGGCATCCGTATGTATCTGTTTCTTCTGTTGTCATCAAAAGCCAGGAAGGAAAGCATGTTGCTGAATTGCACCAGGACCTGATTGGAGAAACTGATCTTGTTTTTTCATCTGCATTAAAAGATGTTGATGTCATTTTTCTCTGTGCGGGTCATGGCGAAGCCATAAAATGGTTATCGTCAAACCATGTTGATGCAAATACTAAGGTCATTGATCTTTCAAATGATTTTCGCTTATCAGCCAATCAATCGATCAATGGGAGAAGATTTATCTATGGTCTACCTGAAATGAATCGGGATGAAATCGTTACGGCAAAATCAATTGCTAATCCAGGTTGTTTTGCCACTGCCATTCAATTGGGCTTATTTCCACTTGCTGAAGCAGGGTTGTTGGATAAAATTTATGCTACAGGTATTACCGGTTCAACAGGAGCTGGCCAGTCACTCTCAGAAACATCCCACTTCAGTTGGCGCGCCAACAACATTCAACCCTACAAAACACTTTCTCACCAGCATTTGTCAGAAATAGGCGAAAGCCTTGAACACCTTAAACCTGAAAATGGTAATAATATCAAACTCAATTTTGTTCCCTGGCGCGGTGATTTTACAAGAGGAATTTTTATCAGCTCCCAATTGGAGTGTGATTGGTCACTGCAAAAATTGAAGGATCATTTCAAATCATTTTACAATGGTCATCCTTTTACAACGGTCAGTGATACTCCCATTCACCTCAAGCAGGTTGTGAATACAAATAAATGTTTGATCCATCTTGAAAAAGTGGATGACACACTTGTTGTGCATTCCGCCATTGATAATTTATTAAAAGGAGCAAGTGGCCAGGCTGTTCAGAACATGAACCTGATGTTCGGTATTGACGAATGTGCAGGACTTGCATTGAAAGCATCCGCATTTTAAAAATGAAACATGAAACTATTTGATGTTTACCCGGTAAATGAAATAACGATCACCAAAGCAAAGGGATCCTATGTGTGGGATGATAAAGGTGAGCAGTACCTTGATCTTTATGGTGGACATGCGGTGATCAGCATCGGGCACAATCATCCGCATTGGGTGCAGAGAATACAGGATCAGCTTGCGCAGGTTTCGTTTTATTCCAATTCAATAAAGATTCCCCTGCAGGAAGAACTTGCAGATAAACTTGGAAAAGTGTCAGGTAAAAACGACTACCAGCTTTTCTTATGCAACAGCGGAGCTGAGGCAAATGAAAATGCAATGAAACTTGCATCATTTCATACCGGCCGAAAGAAGGTGATTGCTTTTTCAAAAGCTTTTCATGGACGCACTTCCCTTGCGGTTGCCGCAACAGACAATCCAAATATTGTTGCCCCGGTAAACCAGACCGCAAATATTATATTTCTTCCATTTAATGATGAACAAGCACTCCTGGATGAATTTGCAAAGAATGGAGACGATATTGCTGCAGTCATTACCGAAGCCATCCAGGGTGTTGGGGGCATAAACATCGCGACTGATACTTTCTTGAAAACAATCAGGTCACTGTGTGATAAACATGGTGCATTATACATTGCTGACAGTGTGCAGGACGGATTTGGCAGGACCGGAAAATTTTTCGCACATGATTTTGCAGGGGTGAATGCAGACATTTATACTATGGCCAAGGGCATGGGTAATGGATTTCCGGTCGCAGGGATAATCATTGCACCACATATTAAACCAAAGCATTTCATGCTTGGAACCACTTTTGGTGGCAACCATCTTGCCTGCACTGCATCGCTTGCAGTGCTGGAAGTGATTGAATCAGAAAAACTGATGGGCAATGCATCAACAATCGGGCATTATGTAAGAGAAGAACTTCAAAAGATCAAACACATTGAAAATGTTCGCGGAAAAGGACTGATGATCGGGTTTGATGTTCCCGAGGAATTTAAACAGTTACGCAGCAATTTGCTTTGGAAACAAAAAATATTTACGGGTGAAGCAAAACCAAACGTGATCAGGTTGTTACCTTCACTTGCATTGAGAAAAAAAGACGTCGAGCAATTCATTGAATCAGTGCAGGAGGAAGCAGAACAAATATTATCTGAAAATACTGTTGCATGAGAAATTTCATTTCAGTCAAGGATGTAAAAAACATTGATTCACTCGTTGCCAAAGCTCTCGAATACAAAGCAAATCCCTACAAAGACAATTCACTCGGAAAAAATAAAAGAATTGGTTGCCTGTTCCTGAATCCCAGTATGCGTACAAGGCTTAGCACACAGGTTGCAGCACAGCAACTCGGCATGGAGGCCATTGTTTTTAATGTGGGACAGGAGGGATGGGCACTTGAATTTGAAGAAGGAGTTGTAATGAACGGCACTGCAGTTGAACACGTAAAAGATGCAGCGCCTGTGCTTGGAAAATATTTTGACATTCTTGCGATTCGCACTTTTCCCAGCCTGAAAAATCGAGAAGAAGATTACAGCGAGCAATACATCCACCAGTTTATTCAACATGCGGGTATTCCGATCTTAAGTCTTGAAAGCGCCACACTCCATCCCTTGCAAAGCTTTGCAGACATCATCACCATGACAGAAGTATTGCCTACTGGGAAAAAACCAAAGGTTGTTCTAACCTGGGCGCCACATGTGCGCGCACTTCCTCAATGTGTTCCAAACAGTTTTGCAGAATGGGTCAACAAATGGGGAAAAGCAGATTTTGTAATCGCTCATCCACGCAACTACGAACTGGATGAAAAATTTACCGAGGGAGCACACGTTACCTACAATCAATCCGGGGCACTGGATGGTGCTGATTTTATTTATGTAAAAAACTGGAGTTCATACCAGCAATATGGAAAAATTCTTTCTGATGATGAATCATGGATGCTGACGAATCATCATTTACAGGATACCAACCATGCAAAAGTGATGCATTGCCTTCCGGTAAGAAGGAACGTGGAATTGAGTGATGAAGTTTTGGATGGACCAAACAGCATTGTTACTCAGCAGGCCGGAAATCGTGTATGGGCAGCGCAGGCCGTATTGTCGGAAATGCTTTCTTCAAA
>CAZCKF010000003.1:4342-29534 GCA_964499155.1 uncultured Chitinophagaceae bacterium | reverse complement strand
ATATCATAAAGATTGGGGGAAATGTGGTTGATGATGACAATGCACTGCATCAGTTTTTACAATCCGTAAGTAAAATAAAATCCCATTTTATACTGGTGCATGGTGGCGGCAAACTCGCAACAGAGATTGCAGAAAAGACCGGCATCAAACAACAAATGATCGAAGGGCGAAGGATCACAGATGCAGAAACTTTGAAAGTGGTTACGATGGTGTATGCAGGCCTGATCAATAAAAATATCGTTGCAAAATTGCAGGCAAACGGAATAAACGCCATCGGAATCACTGGAGCTGATGGCAATGCAATAAGAGCGCATAAAAGAACAGGCACTGAAACTGATTATGGTTTTGCAGGTGATATAGATGAAGTGAATGCTGAACAATTTGGACAGTGGGTCAAGGCCGGGCTAGTGCCAGTCGTTGCACCAATTACGCACGATAAAAAAGGACAATTGCTGAATACAAATGCAGATACGATGGCGTCTTCAATTGCAGCAGCTCTCAGTTCTCAGTTTGAAGTGCAACTGGTTTTTTGTTTTGAAAAAAGCGGTGTGCTTGAAGATTCAAATAATCCCGCAAGTGTTATTCAATCGCTCGACAGATCAAATTTTGAAAAACTAAAATCAGAAAAAAAGATCCATTCCGGCATGATCCCTAAACTGGACAATGCGTTTGATGCATTGAATGCTGGCGTAAAATCAATTGTAATCGGTGATGCGGCTGAATTACACAATTTATTAAACCATCAATCCGGAACATACATTCATGCCTGATGTTGCTGATAATAAAATTTCTGAATCAGCAATTGCCTTGCTGAAAGAAATAATTGCCATTCCTTCGTTCAGCAAAGAAGAAGATGCTGTCGCCGGTCATATTGGTTTGTTTTTTTCAAAGCGGATGATCGCTGCTTCACGCGTCGGCAACAATGTTTTTGCATTGAATAAGAATTTCGAAAAAAATAAACCCACCCTGCTTTTGAATTCTCACATTGATACGGTGAGGCCCAATAATGGCTATACGATTCATCCATTTACACCGATTGAAAAAGAGGGAAAGATATTTGGACTCGGAAGTAATGATGCTGGTGGTCCGCTCGTATCACTGCTTGCTACATTCCTGCATTTTTATGAAAAAGATCTGCCCTGGAATATAGCCTTTGCTGCAACTGCAGAAGAAGAAATTTCAGGAACAGGTGGAATTGAATATGCATTAAAGCATTTACCAAAAATTGATTGTGCCATTGTTGGCGAGCCAACCGGCATGCAAATGGCGATCGCGGAAAGAGGTTTGATGGTGGTTGATTGTACAACAATCGGAGTTGCAGGTCATGCTGCCAGAAATGAAGGAGTGAATGCTGTTTATAAAGCGATAAAAGATATTGAATGGATACGATCGTATTCCTTTGAAAGAGTATCAGGACTTACCGGGCCGGTTCAAATGAATGTAACCGTAATTGAAACTGATAACAAAACCCACAACATAGTTCCGTCTGCCTGCAAATTCATTGTGGATTGCAGGATCAATGAATTGTACACGCATGAAGAAGTTCTGGAAACAATTAAAAGAAATGTACAGGCAGAAGCAAATCCAAGAAGCATGAGACTCCGCGCAACGATCATTCCCGAATCACATCCGCTGGTGAATGCCGGCTTATCCATAGGCCGAACTACATATGGATCACCAACAAGTTCAGACAAATCACTGATGCCTTTCCCCGCATTAAAAATGGGTCCGGGAGATTCCGCCAGAAGTCACACTGCAGATGAATATATTTATAGAAAGGAAATTGAAGAGGCAATTGAAATTTATATTCAATTGATAACTTCATTTTTCGAATTTGCGCAAACATCAAAATCCTATTATCCTTAACCAATCCTAAAATCCTGTTTCCTGTAATCCTTAACCAATCCTGCTCATCCTGCCATGGCTATTTGGAAGAAAAATACTGACTCCCACTCCTCAGTCACTGATTTTACAGTTGGCCGTGACCGTGAATTTGATCTGCAACTTGCACCATTTGATATACTCGGATCGATTGCTCATGTAACCATGCTTGCTGAAGTGAATTTGATTGAAGCTGAAGAAAAAAACAAAGTGGTACAGGAGTTAAGAAAATTATATGCGGATGTGGAAGCTGGAAAATTTACAATCGATGAATCTGAAGAAGATATTCATTCACAGGTCGAATCCATACTTACAAAAACGCTGGGTGATGCTGGAAAAAAAATTCATTCAGCACGAAGCAGGAATGACCAGGTGCTTGTAGATATTAAACTGTATTTAAGAAAACAACTGACAGATCTCGTATTTTCTGTAAATGATTTATTTCAATTGCTGCAGGCAAAAAGTGAAGCGCACAAGCAAGACCTGTTGCCGGGATACACGCATCTTCAATTGGCCATGCCCTCATCATTTGGATTGTGGTTTGGAGCATATGCAGAAGCTTTGGTAGATGATGTTATCACACTGAAGTCAGCTTACGACATCACAAATAAAAATCCATTGGGATCAGCGGCAGGATATGGATCATCATTCCCGATCAACAGAACGCGTACAACGGAATTGCTTGGATTTGATTCATTGCATTATAATGTTGTGTATGCGCAAATGTCACGAGGCAAAACAGAGCGAATAGTAGCTTCAGCACTTTCCAATGTTGCCGATACACTTGCGCGTATGTCGATGGATGTGTGCCTGTTCATGAACCAGCACTTTGGTTTTGTGAATTTTCCTGCTGAACTCACTACAGGTTCGAGCATCATGCCACATAAAAAGAATCCTGATGTATTTGAATTGATACGTGCAAAATGCAACCAGGTAAAAGCGATACCAAATGAGATCATGCTGATTACCACAAACCTCCCATCCGGATATCATCGCGATCTGCAGATCCTGAAAGAACATTTATTTCCCGCATTCCAGACATTAAAGGATTGTATCAAAATGGCAATGCTCATGTTTGAAAACATGGAAGTAAAAAAAGACATCCTGCAGGATGAAAAATTCAAATACCTGTACAGTGTTGAAGAAGTGAACAAACTGGTACTACAGGGAATGCCTTTTCGTGACGCCTACAAAAAAGTCGGAGCTGATATCGAAGCCGGGAAATTTACGTACGACACAAACCTCAAACATACTCATGAAGGCAGTATTGGGAATTTGATGAATGATCACATCAAAAAGGAAATGGAGACTGTTTTAGCAGGGTTTAATTTTAAAAAAGTTGAAGAAGCAGTTGCTAAACTTCTTCGATAATTTCGGATTTTCAACTTTCTTCGGAGTTTTGTTTCACGCAAAGACGCAAAGTGAGCAAAGAGCGCAAAAAACATTAGTTGGAAGTTGGATGTTGGAATGGTTGGAGGTTTTCAGATCTGAACATACTTTAAATTATTGTTGAAGTACTTATTCGAAGAGTTTGTCAAAGCGAGCTTGTCGAGTTTCACGCAACGACGCAACGCCTTCGGCCGCGACGGACACAACGTTCACACTAATTATTTAAAAATCTTCTTTGAATTCGAAGACCAAATCTCAGCTGACGCAAGATCCAAGAATTAAAGGAACCAAGCTCCAAAACGCTTCGTAGGTACAACTTTGGAAAACGACGGCTAGTCGAAATGAACATTGAACATTGAACATCGAACATTGAACATTTCCAATCAATCAGTCAGGTCGCCGTTGAACATTTAATCTTTTTCACTTCCCTTGAATCTCGAATCTTGATTCTTGAGTCTCGAGTCTTTTTATCACAGTCCATACTTATCCACCAGGTATATCACCGCCGCCATCACAATCGCTCCAAGTTCCAGCTCTCTCTTATTCACCGACTCAAACGTGTCATTTCTCGCATGATGAATATCAAAATACCGCTGCGAATCAGGATTCAATCCTGCGGTTGATGTTCCTAACTGACGATTAAGCGGACCAATATCAGCTCCGCCACCGCCTCTTTGAAAATCGCCGGCGCCATAGGGTGCTAATAATTCTCTCCAGCTAAGTACTTTCTGTACTGCAGTTTCAGGAACTGTAAATCCGACACCACGCGGCACAAAACCACCGGCGTCGCTTTCAATGGCGAAAAGATGTTTT
Source organism: uncultured Chitinophagaceae bacterium (assembly GCA_964499155.1). GTDB lineage: Bacteria > Bacteroidota > Bacteroidia > Chitinophagales > Chitinophagaceae > CAZCKF01. The sequence continues at coordinate 25,451 of CAZCKF010000003.1, read as the reverse complement.
TCTCCACGGGCTTTTGCAACTTCCGCATATTTGTTTCCACCTCGCAATCCATTTTCTTCATTGGCAAAAAGAACAAACCTGATTGTACGTTTTGGTTTATATCCGAGCGCTTTGAATGCGCGAAGAATTTCTATTGTTTGCACACAGCCTGCTCCATCATCATGCGCACCTTCACAATTGTCCCAGCAATCCAGGTGACCACCAACCGTGATGAATTCATCGGGAAATTCAGAACCGCGTAATTCACCAATCACATTGTTTCCAATTGTATCTGGTTTGAAATGCCCGTTTGTTTTTACACTGACAGTAATTGGATTTTTCTTTGCTTCGGCGCTTAACCAGTCAGCATCACGTAAGCCGATTGCTACTGCTGGTATCCTGTTTGTGGAAAGTGAATCAATATAATTCATCGCACCTGTGTGCGGATGATTATCTGTTGAATGCGACATGCTGCGTACAATCACAGCCAGTGCACCATGTCTCGCAGCACGACTTGCACCCTGTCCGCGATAACGTACAGCATCACGATACGATTCAAATGTGCGGATATATTTGGGATTGAATTTGACATTATAAAAAACAATTTTCCCTTTCACCTGGTCTTTCTTCTGTTCAAGTTCATCGAATGAACCCACTTCAAGCACACGTGCAACAACTGGTTTTTGTGTACCAAGTGAATTACCAAGTGCAACAATGTCGAGATCTTTCTTTTGTGTCTTTCCTGCAGCCGACCAATTCGCATGTGCGCGATCCTGTCCGCCGCGAATCCAGTATGGGACTTTGCATTCCTGCAACCATGCTTTGTCAGCACCATATTGATTCATGAGCTGCAAACCCCATTGCTCTGATTTAACCATCCCCTGCGAACCTGCAAGCCTGGGTCCTATTTTCTTTGTAAGATCACGCAGGTTGTCATAAGCTTTTCCATTTACGAGAATTTCATCTGCAAGGCGACGAATGAATGCAGAGTCTTCGTTCTGTGAAAACGAAACAAATGATGTAAAAAGGAATGTAAAAGTGAGAAGTGTTTTCAGGTTAAACCTGCAAAATGGTTGTTTCATTGTATGATTTTAAAGACTGGGTATGAATTAAGCTTTCGCAAATAAAGAAAAATTAGCTACATACTCTTCATTTAACTGTTTTTATTCAATAGGAGATTTACTTATGGTTTATTCCCTCTTTACCTTCACCATGCCATAAGAACCGGCAGCTATTATGAGAATCGGCATTGTTTGTTATCCCACATTCGGCGGATCAGGCGTACTGGCAACTGAACTTGGAAAAGCGCTTGCTCAGAAAGGGCACTATGTTCATTTTATTACTTACCAGCAACCTGTAAGACTGAGTGGTTTCATCCCGAACATTTTTTACCACGAGGTACAGGTACCGACATACCCGCTGTTTGATTATCCACCATATGAAACCGCTCTCGCGAGCACAATGGTTGATGTGATCGCAAACAATGATCTTGATCTGCTGCATGTACATTATGCCATCCCGCATGCATCTGCTGCTTACATGGCAAAACGAATACTCGAAAAACAGGGTAAGAAAATTCCTGTGATCACTACATTACATGGAACAGATATCACCCTCGTGGGTCGGGATAAAACTTATTTGCCAGTTGTTACTTTTTCCATCAATGAAAGTGATGCCATCACCGCTGTATCACAAAACCTGCGTGATGAAACTTTTCGATCATTTAAAATCGAAAAAGAGATTGAAGTCATTTACAATTTTGTGGATGTTGCCAGGTTTACACGCAAACCAATCGATGCATTCAAAAAAGTAATTGCGCCACAGGGAGAAAAAATCCTGTTGCATGCTTCAAACTTCAGGAAGCTCAAAAGAGTGAATGATGTTGTTACCATTTTTGATAAAGTAAAAAAAGAAATACCTGCGAAGCTTCTTTTTGTTGGTGATGGCCCGGAGAGACAACACGCTGAAAATTATTCCCGCGATCTTGGAATATGCGATGATGTACAATTTGTTGGTAAGCAGGAACAGATGGAAGACATTCTTGCTATTGCAGATCTTTTCCTGCTCCCTTCAGAATATGAAAGTTTTGGTCTGGCGGCCCTTGAAGCAATGGCTGCCGGAGTGCCGGTCATCTCTACAGATGCTGGTGGATTGAAAGAAATAAATTTTCACGGCGAAACTGGATTTACAGCTGCAGTAGGTGATGTAGAAACAATGAGCAGGTGTGCCATTGAAATTTTAAAAGATCCTGAAACACTAAAGAAGTTCAAGAAACAGGCGTTTGAAAATGCGAGGAAGTTTGATATTAGTAATATAGTGCCGCATTATGAGAAGTTGTATGAGCGGTTCCTATAATTGTGAGGTCGCTTATTGTTTGTTTCACGCTGCTCGCTTCACGCAGTGTTTCAATAGCTGCGCATTGGCATACAAATTCGAAAAGCTAAAACAGTAAACTCAAAATGAAAGGTTTTAAAATGTTCGATATAGTAATCGACCTTCAGACATCAGCCGCGCATCCGTGAAATCCGTCTTAATTCGTGTAATCCGTTTTAATCCGTGTAATCATTTTCTCAGCCAGGGCTCCGGATTCATCTTATTCATTTCGTTCTGCAACAAGAATTCCACTTCACCACCATCTCCTTCAACTGCTGCTCGTGCGCGGCCGATTACCTGTCCGGTCTTTACCTGTGCACCCTTGGAAACAGAAACGCCGGAGAGATTACTGTAGGTTGTAAAATATTTACCGTGACGTATGGTTACAACAGATCCTTCACCAATGCTGTAGACTGCAGCGACTTCGCCATCGAACACAGATTTTACAGATGAACCAATGGGTGTACCGAGTGTGATACCGGGATTGATATTTTTTAATGACGTTCCCTCCACTTCATATGAACCATAATGAAGTTTTACATATGCCTGGTCTACAGGCCATGGAAGTTTGCCCTTGTTTTTTTCAAAGCTGCTGTTGAGTGCCACATCTCTTTCGTTCAGATCGAGATAGCTTTTTGATTTTGATGTGGTGGCCTTCGGTCTTGATCCAGCTACATTGGGAGTTGTGGTTGTTGTTGGATTTGCCTTGGCCTCTGCCTCTGCTCTTTTAGCTGCTTCACGACGTGCTTCTTCAATCTCTCGACGTACAACAGCTGAAATTGCATTCTGAATTTGTTTATCGCGCTTTCTTTTATCTGCGATCTCTCGCTGTAATTGTTTTTCCTGTGTTTTCAATTTCGCCACTACCGCATCCTTTTCCTTGCGTTCAACTTCAAGCACCTTAACCTGTTCTGCCTGTGTTTGAAGTGCTGTATTTTTTTGCGTGCGCTTTGCAATTTGTTCCTGCCTGTGTTGCTCGATCCTTGCCTGCGTTTGCTGGATGTTGGCTACCTGGTCTTCGCGGTATGAACGATATGATTTCAGGTAAGCAACTCTTTTCATTGCATCATTGAAACTGCTTGCAGAAAAAATGAAATTGAGGTAATCGTATGTGCTGCGATTCTTATACGCGTATACAACACTGCGTGCGTACTGTGCTTTTAAAGTATCCAGTTCACGATTCATCCTGTTGATCTCAAGTTGACTCTTGTACAGGTCATCATTGATCGAGCGCAATTCCCTGTTGATGTTGTTCAGGTATTTTTCCTGGAGTGCGAGTTTTCTTTTTACCACGTTCGCCTGGCCGAGAGAAGCATTTTTCTGACCCTTGATCTTATTATACACTGCCTGTAATTCACGGATCTCTTTTTGGATCTCTGCGCGTTCACGTTCCATGGTAGATTTATCCTGGCCATTAACAACCAAAATGAACAGCATTGTTAGTGAAAGCAGGAATATTCTTTTCATGTCTCGTATTTTAAATTTTCAAATTCAAAGCGCTCTGGCTCATGCGTCAACGATAGTATAACGCACTGTTGCAAAATAAATTTTATATCTGTTATTGTTGCGTATAATTCTTTGGAATGCTGAATGGAAACGTTAAAGACTCATTAAAATCAACCTGTTTGTACTCGAGTTTGATGTCGAGCTTCTTTTTTTCAGCCATCGTAATCTTACGTTTTGTAGCAAAATCAAACCCGCCCTTATTCTCATAATCAGAATAAGTGAGGTCGCCAGTACGATTGCGCGTAACATCGGTATCATCCAGTTTGCTGCGCAATATCTGGTTGGACCCAGCTTGAAGAGTCACAAGATTTTTAAACAGGTTCCCGATAATCAATACAGAAACAGTTTCATTGTTGTTTGTATATGAACTTTTTTCACCCTCGATGAAAACAGGATTTCCTAAAATAATGTCCTGTATTGATCGAAGATCAAGCGGCAGTGCAGTCACTTCCTGGAGATATTCCACTGCACGAGCGGTATAGACTTTATTTTGTTTATCAAGAATTTTTACAGAATCACGCGTGATCAATGCCCGCAACGCTTCGATACCAAAAATTGCATTGACAGATACCCAGATCGCACTGTCCTTGTACATGCGTACAAATGCATTTACATTATAGCTTTTGTCTTCTGCATCCACATAATCAACATTGATCTTTGCGGAGAAAGTGGTGAAATCAATTTTTTTAGCAACGAGCCTTGAAAGAATGCTGTCCATGAACATGACTGAATCAGCATGGGTTGGGAGATTTGCATTCGTGGCCAGCGTATCTTTTTTTGCAATCGCTGTCTGAATTTTTCTGGTTGGGCGACAGGAAGAAATAATAATTGCTGCAACTATAAAAAGTAAAATAAATCTCATCATGGTTAATGTTTTCCTGTGTGACCAAATCCGCCATCATTCCGAACAGTTTCTGCAAGTGATTCAACAACTTCCCAGGAAACATGTTCCACCTGCTGAACAACCATCTGTGCAATGCGGTCACCCGGATTTATGACCTGTTCCACATCAGAAAGGTTGATCAAAAGAATCTTAATTTCTCCCCGGTAGTCAGCATCGATTGTACCTGGCGTATTCAGGCATGTGATCCCATGTTTAACTGCCATTCCACTTCGGGGTCTTATCTGCGCTTCATATCCTTCAGGCAATTCAATGAACAAACCGGTGGGAACTAAAGATCTTTCAAGCGATTTTAAAATCAACGGCTCCTGGATATTTGCACGAATATCCATTCCTGATGAACCCGGAGTTGCGTAAGAAGGCAGAGAATTGTTGGACTGGTTTATAATGCGAACCTGGATGGGCATAGCCAAAGGTAGCGGTGAATCGTGAGTCGTGAGTGGTGAGTGGGCAGTGGACAGTTTATCACCCAAATAAATGGAGAATTGTTTTCATATTCGAAAAGTAAACTCCTTAATGAATGCGATATAATTTTGAATAGTGGCATGCAAATACATCTACTGATTTCATTATCAAAAAACTTTTTATAAATCGTCTATAGCTTAGGAATGGCTTCTCGCATATAGAAATATTTGCCAATTGGGAATTGTCAGTTGCCTTTTGATTTTTTTTTAAAATCTTCGAAATCAAAAACAATTTTCAAACACTTTGGGTGATACACTGCCCACTGCCTACTGACCACTCACCACTCACCACTCACTACTGACCACTCACTACTCACCACTTACCGCTGCCTCTATCGAACATCATCCAACAACACCACCGCATACGCCATCACACCCTCCTCCCTTCCCACAAATCCCATCCGCTCTGTGGTTGTTGCTTTTACAGAAATATCATTTTCAGAAAGTCCTACTATTTCAGCAATTGTCTTTTTTATTTCTGCAACGTAAGGAGTGATCTTGGGACGTTCCAGACAAATGGTTGAATCAATATTGATGACGCGGTAATTTTTTTCAGCAATCATATCCACAGTTGTCTTAAGCAGGATCTTGCTGTCAATGTTTTTAAATTCTTTTGATGTATTGGGAAAGTGAACGCCAATGTCTCCAAGTGAGGCTGCACCAAGTAATGCATCACAGATGGCATGCAGTAAAACATCTGCATCACTGTGACCCACCGCACCCTTATCATGTGAAACTTTTACACCGCCAACCCAAAGTTCTCTGCCAGCCGATAGCTGATGAAAGTCGATTCCCTGTCCTATTCTCATGGCGCTAATTAAGGCGCTAATTAACGCTAATTATGGCTAATTAACGCCAATGGATACGAATCGTAAGAAATGACCGCTAAATTTTTCGAATAAATTACATTACCAGAATGAAATGACTGTGCGATCTAAAGAATTTTGAAATCTTGAAATCATTGAAATCTTGAAATAAAGAAAGCGCCCCCGAAAACTCGGAGGCGCTCCCATATTTGGTAAAGTATTTCTTATTGCGTTGTAGTAGACGCCGCAGTCACACTTGGATCGAGGTCGAAGATGAGAGAGAAACGAAGTGTGTTCGATAAAGGATTTCTGTTAACACCACTTCCTGATGGAAGAAGGTAAGAGAAATTCAAACCGAAGATGTTGTATTTGATACCAACACCACCAGTGAAATAACGACGGTTTCCTTTTGTTTTGTCTTCGTGGAAATATCCGAGACGCAGTGCAAACTGGTCGTTGTACCAGTATTCCGCACCAAGTGATACCTGGAATTCGCGAACTTCTTCACTGAATCCATCAGGTGCATCACCGAATGAACTGAACCAGCTTCCGATCACACCCTTGCTGCGATAAGCAACAAGTGCTGCTGAATCACCTTCAGCGGGAGGAGTTGGAACGAGTAATTTATTAAGATCAACACCGAAAGTCAGTTTATTGCTCTCGTTGAAAACTCTTGTATACGTTGTACCCAAGCCAAGGTTAGCGGGAATGAAATCTTTCTGATCAGCATTATCTGTGTACGCAATCTTAGAACCGAGGTTCGTTAACGCAACACCAAATGCCCAACCCTGTCCCGCTTCATTTGTAGACCTGTGATAAGCAGTGATGTCACCAGCAACGGCATTACCCGCTTTGTAACTTGTAGTACCAACTGCCTGTCCACCTGCAAGATTGGAATAGATATATTTCAAGCCAACACCGATACCTGTTTTATCAGATAAACGACGAGAGTAGCCGAAATCAATTCCGAACTCGCGAGGACGGTAAGTATTCAAATCGTTACCGAGATTATCAGTGAACTGGATATTACCAAGACTGAAATAACGGAGTGAAGCACTGATCGCCTGCAGGTCATCTAATTTGTAATAACCAGCAAGTGAAGCAAGGTAAACGTCATTTAATCCAAGGTCTTTCAACCATGGCGTGTATGTAACAGCAATACCAGCTTTCGAAGTATTAAAAGGAGTTTTTGCAAGATTCCAGAAAGAAGAACTCGCATCCGGAGCTGTTGCGATACCAAGGTCACCCATACCACCTGAACGTGCATCCGGTGAAATACGAAGGAATGGAACGGCCGTTGTAACAACATTTAATCTCTGTGCATTCTGCGCAGTCAGCATCGTTACGCCACAGCACATGCTCAAACCCAAAACAGTTAGTTTAAAAGCAGTTGATCTCATTAGGTTTTGTATTTATAAAATAAGTGAAATAAGCAGTTATGTAAAAATCGCGACTAAAGTATTGAAATTTAGCTGAATTCAAAATTTTACCAGTTTGCCCAACTGCATTGCTTTTTTTCCATTCAGATCCCGCACCTGGAGCCGGTAAAGATATATACCGCGGGCTACTTGATCACCATATTCGTCCCGTCCGTCCCACGTTACATCGCTTGAACGATTTCCCGGATTATTTATTGTTTTGTTAATATTTTTTACGGTCTTACCTGTAATGGTAAAAATTGTAACTGAAACATGCAGATCTTCACCCGCCTTATTGTGCTCAAACCAGAATGATGTGTTATTGGTAAATGGGTTTGGATAATTCAAAACATGTGCAAGCACCAGGTCTTCATTTTTCACCACCGTGAAATCAATGATTGTTTCGCTTGAATTATTTAAAACATCCCAGGCCTTGATCTTTAGCGTGTGGTTACCGGGTGAGAGGGTAGGAATCTGGAACCTCACCGAACCTTTTTGATAATTGTCAAGCTCTCCCTCATAAAAATCATTCAACACAAAATATTTCGAATTGTCCCCATCAAGGGTTGCAACGAGGTCATGACCAATCCCGGTTCCTGCGGTATTGATCCCGGAAGAATCTGAAAGATTTAAAACCAGGACCGGATTTTCATTTGTCAATCCGCCATTTACAAAAGATTCATCATTCAAAAAGGCTTCAATCTCGGGGCCTTCGGTATCATTATTTCCTGATGAACTGATGCCTCCAACCTGGAAATTTGTATATGACCCACCAGCATCAGTGGAAAGATCGTTTGCGTAAAAACTCATTCTTCCTTTTCCCAGTTGGTATTGAATGTCACGCGGCATGCGGAACCTGAAACTGAATTTGCCATTGACCACCGAAGATTTTCCACGGAATAGTGGGGATTGGAATGTGCTGAAACTTACAGGGATACTCGTTGGATCGTTGGCAATGGTGGTTACGATGGAAGGTTTATCATAAACAATGGGGTAAACTGTTCCATTAAATCCCGGTAAAATATTTCCTGACAGGTCAGTTACCTCGCCTTCGATTTCAACAATTTCCATTGCCTTCAGCGTATCACTCACCGAAATCGGCTGACCATTTATTCTTGTTGGAGAAATTTTCCATTCAGGAAACGCAAGTCTCATAGCGGGATCGCCGATCAAAGTAAATTTCCTGTTGTTGGTAATATCTGATGCACCCTGGTACATTTCATTTTTTGCATCTTTCATTGCCTCACCCAGTGTTCGGTATTTTCCATCTGGTTTGCGCTGCAATGCAATGCGCATATAGGTTTCATTCATCACCTTGTTGCTAAAAGCAAAAACAACTCTTGTAGTTGTCATCAGGGCTATTGAACCTGTTTTGGGACGAAGCAACAGATTTTCACCAATAGAAAAAATAAACGGATTATCAAATGGCGCAAAATCGCAGGTGGCTGTTACAAAAAGAGGTAAGCGGTTTTCATTTCTCCACCTGTTGACAATTTCCTGGTCCAGTACAATTTCTTCCGCCAATCTTGAAGGCCCTCCATGCCCCAGGTAATTCCAGATCAAAACACCATTCAACACATGATTGTCTATTGATTCGTTTGCCTGCGGATACCTGCTTCCTCCTGCACCACTTTGTTGCAGGTAGGCATCGAGATAGATTTTATGAATATTCAAAACAGAATCTGTTTGTTGTGCTGCGGCAGTTACGGTTTCTGCATCCTGCAAATGCAGATTCTGGTCTTCGTCATCTGCAATAAAAACTGATTGATTGCGCCATGGTCCAAAACTTTGCAGATCATAATAAGCAATCACTTTATCAACAAAAGATCTTGCTTCATCGACATGTTTTGCAGGAACGCGTCCTATTCCAACATCAAGTAGGGTTGGAATTAGCGCTGCATTGATGTTTTCATTATCATCGAGGAATCCAAAAAAATCATCAGAAGTATATGTCTGCAATGGATCGAATGAGACACTCGTTTGATAGGCCGGAACAAAATTCGTGTTGAAATTTATCCTGTTTTTATAATCAAAAGATCCATCTCCAAACAACAAAACGTATTTCGGTTTATCATCCGGGTTTGCATTTCGATCGTAAAACATTTTTATAAAATCGCGGATGGCTGCAGGATCAGAAATGCCTGAGGAAAATTCATTGAAAACCTGTTCTGTTGTAACTACCAGTGTTCTCAAATTATTTTTTTGCCTGTGAAAATTGGCAAGTCTTTCCGCCTGTTGTAAAAATGGAGGATGTACGATGATGAGATAGTCTGAAATGATTTGAGCATGCAAATCCTGGTTAAAAATTTTTCCGATTGCTTTTGGAACGAGTAGTTGTGTTGGATCAAATGCAACATATTCCCGCAATGAATTCACATCATTTACAAACTTCAATTGTCCTGATGAATAATTTCCCTGCATTTGAATTGGTGCATGTATGTCCGTTACATCCCACACTTTAGTATTCGCTGTTGCATTGATGATCACAAATTCTGCATTTCCATTTCCAACTGAACGTGTATCACGAAATAGTAATTGAACATCATTTGTCATTTGCAATGATCTTCTTGCAAACAACTCGAACCAATTCAACCAACCCTGTGAATTAAATCCTCCCGGTGTGTATTGAAAACTGACATTAAACTGCGATTGATTTGTAAAAAAATTGGAACTGTTACCAGCTTCGCGTGCAAAAACATCATATTGAGAACCGGTTATTGCAGGTACCGTCAACTGGTGCACCAACTGGTTATTTGCTACAACATCAAACCTGCTTGAAGATCCCGGAGATCGTGCGGCAACAGAAGATCTTAGGGTGAGCGGCTCACTTATAATTAAATTGGGAAAAGCAAAACTGAAGGAACGCGAAAGCGTTTTTCCCGGAACATTGGCGAATTCTTCACCGAGCCATTGCTTTCCACTGCCGAGCAGGTTGACTGTGTCGAGCTCGTGAAAAAGTCGATCATCAAAAACAGAAACCGTTATTTGATGGCCTGGAGGAGGATTTTGGAGTTGAATTCGTTTTCCATTACCTCCAATTGAAATGAAATAAAAGAATTCGTTTGAATAGAGATTTTTTATATGTGAGAAATTTGATCCGTTCCATTGCCATTGATCCGGACCTGGAGAATAGAATAAAATGTAATCGCTGCCATCAAAAATTCCGTCACCGCCATCAACAACCTGGATGGCATTCTCGACCAGGTCATCCGGCCTGGATGATGCATTGTCCTCCGGTAACATCGCGATTGCATTCCCATATAACCTGATGGTACTGGACTGCACTCCTGAAGCATTGATACCCAATGCCTGGAGAAATGAAATGTCGATTTTATGAATACCGGGTTTTGAAACAGAGATCTTATACCAATTACCGGTTGATAATACAGAATGGGGAGCATAAACACGTTGAGAATGAGCGCTGATTGATAGAAAAACCAGCGCCATCGCCCCAACCCCTAATCCTCTGCAAATCCGTAATTTCTGCATGAAAAATAGCACTGATCACTGTGGTTTTAACCCTAAACTGATTATTTTAGCAAACCCCGCTAAAAACAGCGAAAGCGTTACAATATAATGTCCCAGCGGGCGTTAAAGTTATTCGAATCGAAAGGTATTATGCAAAAAACCATGCAAGTGAAAAATCTAGCCCTCATCCTATCCTGTGCGGTGCTTCTGGCATCTTGTAAAAACTTTAATCCGTTTAAGAAGAAGCCGGAAAAGTCAGACGTTACAGGTTGGAACTATAACGACAAGAACATGGGTGGCTACCAGGTAGCGAAATCCAAAGAGCAGGGATCAGGCCCAGGTCTGGTGTTTGTTCAGGGAGGTACGTTTACCATGGGCCAAACTGAGGAAGATGTAATGGGCGACTGGAACAACATTCCACGCCGTGTTACTGTTCCCGCGTTCTTTATAGATCGTACCGAAGTAGCAAACGTCCACTACCGCGAGTACATCCATTGGCTGATGCGCATCTTTGATCCATCTGCTGATCCAAACAATCAAAAAATTCTCGACGCTGCACTTCCTGATACACTTGTATGGAGAAGTGAGTTGAGTTATAATGAACCACTGGTTGAATACTATTTCCGCCACCCTGGTTTTAATGACTATCCTGTAGTGGGAGTGACCTGGAGACAGGCTCACGACTTCTGTCTTTGGAGAAGTGATCGTGTGAACGAAGGTATCCTGATGCAAAAAGGATATATCGCTGCACAGGGCATCCAGGGCCAGCAACAGGAAAATAATTTTACTACTAAATCATACCTGCTCGGACTTTATCAGGCACAACCTGGTAAATCTGCAACAAGCAAGAAGAAGAATGATCTGAGAACTGCACAGGGTACACCTCGTACAACTGTAACGTTTGAAGATGGTATCCTTCTTCCTGACTATCGTCTTCCTTTTGAGGCAGAGTGGGAATATGCAGCGTATGGATATATCAACCAAAACCCTCGACCCTCTACTAAAGAAGGAAAGCGCGGTGAAGAGTTGATCAGTAATAAACAGGTTTATCCATGGTCACACAATGTGAATGGACTTCGTGATACACGTCATGGTAGCTGGCAGGGTCAGTTCCTTGCAAACTTCAAACGTGGATCAGGTGATAATGCGGGTGTTGCCGGTGGTTTGAACGACCGTGCGATCTACACTGCTCCTGTCAGATCTTTCTATCCAAACGGTTTCGGTATCTATAATATGGCAGGTAATGTGAGTGAGTGGGTTGCTGACGTTTATCGTCCGCTTTCTCTGCTCGATGCTGATGATGTAGCGCCTTACCGTGGTAATAAATTCATGAAGCTCTATAAGAATGCAGAAGGTGAAGCTGAAATTGACAGTACTGGTCGCGTAAAAATGACTCCGGTTACTGATGAAGAAAGCAAGGGCCGTCGTAACTATCAGCGTGGTGATGTAATCAACTTCCTTGATGGTGACAGCCTTTCACAATCAACTTATGGTTATGGTATCACCACTTTGATCAGCGATAAATCACGCGTGTTCAAAGGTGGTAGCTGGAACGACCGTGCATACTGGCTGAGCCCGGGTACACGTCGTCACCTTGAAGAAGACCAGGCGAGCAGCACGATCGGTTTCCGTTGCGCAATGGACAGAATGGGTAGTCCAGAAGGTCCGAAGCGTAAAACGGGTAACTGGTGGAAGAGCCGTAGACAGAAGAGATAAAATATTTTGCTAGAGAACTTGCGAGAGCCCTGACCGGAAGGTTGGGGCTTCTTTTTGGTGAGTGGTGAGTAGTGAGTGGTGAGTTGTGAGTCGTGAGTAGTGAGTGGTCAGATGTTACCTTAAATATTGAAAATGCTTTTCTTTATCGAATAGTTAAATAGAAATTTAAAAAAAGGCCATATCAGATTTCGGCTTTAGAGAATTTTTGAAAATATAATCTCTCTTTGAAAATATCTCAACGATTGACTATTCACTATTCACAATATCAGCCGCCTCAATTTGAGAGTACTCACAACTCACGACTCACCACTCACTACTCACTGAATTGCTTGATAACTTTTTCAATTTCATTTGCAGGCATTACACCCGATTCTCTCCAGAGTAAATTTCCTTTTTGAAATAACATAAGGGTCGGTACTCCTTGTACCTGAAGAGCCTCAGATAATTGCTGGTTTCTATCAATATCCACTTTTATGATACGAAGCTTTTCATGTGGAATTTTGCTGCGTAGTTCCTCTAAAATCGGCTTCATCATTTTGCACGGACCGCACCACTCTGCATGGAAATCAACAAGCACAGGGATATCCGACTTAATGATATCACCAAATGTTTCTCTCTGATTAGTTGTCTGCATGCTTTTTATTCTAAACTATCTACAATTGTGCCAGCCGGTTTCAAATGATCATTTGATTTTCGGGAATCACTTTTACTGAACTTTACCTCATGGATATTGAAGCACTATATTCTATATACAAGCAGCATCTTTCAGTGCAAACGGATACAAGAAAACTTAAACCTGGAGATATTTATATCGCATTGAAGGGGCCCAGTTTCAATGGAAATGAATTTGCTCAAAAAGCATTGGAACTGGGTGCTTCCGCTGCTGTTGTTGATGATGAAAAATATTCGGGCAGCGAAAAAATACTTGTTGTCCCGGACGGGTTGAAAGCATTGCAGTCACTGGCATTGAGACACCGGGAAACATTAAGTATGCCATTGCTGGCAATCACCGGAAGTAACGGCAAAACAACAACGAAAGAACTGATTCATGCTGTCATATCATCGCATCTGATAACGTACACAACTGAAGGGAATCTTAATAATCATATCGGCGTTCCTCTTACCATTCTTAAAATTAAAAATGATGCTGAACTGGCCATTGTTGAAATGGGTGCAAATCATATTGGCGAAATAGCATCCTATTGTTCGATTGCAAAACCAACGCATGGAATAATTACCAACTGCGGTAAAGCACACCTCGAAGGTTTTGGAAGTGAAGAAGGAATAAAAAAAGGAAAAGGAGAATTGTTTGATCATCTTCGAACAATAACACATGGATATGCATACGTGATGTGGGATTATCCATACCTGCGTGAAATGAGCAAGGGGATCAGTGGCATTATTAAATACGGAACGGCAGATGCACATGTAATGGGAAGAGTTGTTTCTGCAAATCCTTTTCTGCAAATGGAAATGTTGCAGGGCACTGATATCCGGCAGATCAACACACAACTGGTTGGAGAATATAATTTTCCGAATGTTCTTGCCGCAGTCACAGTCGGTAAGTTTTTTAATATCCCGGAAGATAAAATTCTCAATGCAATACAGGGATACATACCATCTAACAGTCGGTCGCAATTACTCAAACATGAATCAAATACAATAATTCTTGATGCGTATAATGCAAACCCGAGCAGCATGAAAACGGCGATCGAAAACTTTTCAAAAATGCAGGGGGAGAAGATATTGGTACTTGGTTCTATGGCAGAATTGGGAGAAGAGAGCGCCAATGAACACAGTATGTTGTTGAAACAAATACAGGACAATGATTGGAAGCATGTTTTACTTGTTGGGAGTGAATTTGAAAAATGCAATCACCGCTTTCTCCAATTCGACCGGGCAGAAGAAGCAGGCCGATGGCTGAAGAAGAACAACATCCGGAATACTACATGGCTTGTGAAGGGATCGAGGAGTATGCAGATGGAGAGGGTGTTGGAGGGCGGGGAGTTGTGAGTGGTAAAAGGTGAGTGGTGAGTCGTGAGTGGTGAGTAGGAGGTTACATTTTTGGAAGAATAAAAATGCTATGAATTGCAACTCTAATTTGTTTGGTCAATTTTCTTAATCATATTTGAAAGCATTTGAAAACATATTAGCAGGCATTCACCCGTTTCTTTTATTTGATCATGAGTAATGTAGCCTAGATCAAGAGCAACATCTAAGGCTGCATCAATTTCAATAATTGAGCCTCGAGCAATTTCATAATATCGTTTTCTTTCTTTGTCAGATTTTCTCGAGCACCCTTCAGAAAGATTTAGATGCACAGATAAAGCAGCACGGCGGATTTGTTGCACCATATTGAACTTTTCTTCCGGAGGCAGAAGCTTTGTAATCAAGTAGCAATGAAAAGTTAGTTTGCGAGTAAAAGAATAAAGATTCAATCGAGTATGAGCAAGATTTAAGAACATAAATTTTTAAAACCAAATTGCTTAATTAGGCAAAAACTTCAATGAGAAAAACCACAGATTTATAACGTTTTTTCCGGTATTACTCACCACTCACCACTCACCACTTACAACTCACCCTTCACTATTACAACTCACCCTTCCCACCTCACCACTGCCTACTGCCCAACCACTAGCCATTAACAAGTTTCAGCCGCCCACTCGCCACTCACTCACTCACTACTCACTACTCACCACTCACCAAGCGAACACATGCGGAATTTATTCTACAGGCCGCTTCGGAAACTGTATGCAAAACCTAACAGCCATGCTTAAGGGCAGTTATTTCAAGCGGCATAATTATTTTAGCGCATAAAGCATCCTTTTTCACTAAAATCAAAAAACAAAACCAATGAAAAGGCTCATTCATTATCTACAAGGACTTGCTGTAGTTCTTTTTTGTACAGTAATGTCATTAACTACTTACGCACAGGAAGGCGGCGGCGGTGGTGCCGATATTAAGGTGGACATCAATAAGGACAGTAATGACTGGTACACTCAACCATGGGTATGGATTGTTGGTGGTGCCGTGTTCATCCTTTTACTTGTTGCATTGCTCAGAAGGGGTAATGATAGAGACGCGTAATAAATTTTGATTCTGGCAAGCTGACCCTCGACAAGCCCGGGATGTCCCGAGCTTGTCGAGGGACTTCGCGAGCAAGTCGAGGGATTACACTTTTTTTGCTACAGGCTTGTTTGCCGGTTTATCTTCCGACTGCGGTGTATCCTGTGATACGATTTTCATGGGTAATGAAATGATGAAAGTAGAACCCTCATTTACTTTACTTCTTGCAGATATAAATCCATGATGCTTTTCTATGATCTTTTTGCATAGTGCAAGGCCAATTCCTGTTCCTTCAAATTCACTGGTAAGATGCAATCGCTTGAACATTCCAAAGATCTGTTCAGCATATTCCTGGTCAAATCCAATTCCATTGTCTGATACATAGATCCTGCAATAACTATTGGATTTGCCATTTCCCTGAGCTCCATTATTGGAATTTGGATTGCACTCACTTTTTATTGTAATGTGCGGCTTTACATCTGCTCTGCTGTATTTAAGTGAATTACCAATCAGGTTTTGAAAGAGCGCACGGATCAATCGTGGATTGACAGTGAGGGTTGGAATTTTTTCAATTTCGAATGTTGCACCTTTTTCTTTGATGATTGGATCCAGGTCGGCAATGGCATCCTGGATAAGTTCGTTGATATTCGTTTCGAGAAAGGTATACTCAGCGCTGGATATTCTCGAGAAATCCAGGATATCACTGATGAGTGCCTGCATGCGCTCACTTGCATTCTGTATCCTGTCAATGCACATCAATCCATCCTGGTCAAGACCACCCTTGTGTTTCAATACAAGGCGATCACTGAATGTCCTGATCTTTCTTAATGGTTCCTGCAGATCATGAGAGGCCATGAATGCAAACTGGTCGAGGTCTTTGTTGAGTGCTTCAAGCCTGTCGATGTTTTCGATCAACTGCTTATTCAGTTCTTTTACTTTTTGTTCTGATGCCTTCCTGTCCTTTATTTCTGTTTCCAGGTTGCGGTTGATCGCAATGAGCTTTTGCTCCTGCGCATGAAGCTTCTGCGTTTTTTTATACAGGTCAACAAACACAGTCACCTTTGCTCTCAGCAGGTCAGGATTTACCGGCTTATAGATGTAATCAACTGCACCGGATTTATATCCCTTGAATACATTCTCATCACCGTAATTATTGGCCGTGATAAAAATGATGGGAATATGCTTCAGCTTTTCACGCTCATAAATAAGCGAAGCAGTTTCAAACCCGTTGAGGTTTGGCATTTTCACATCCATTAATATCAACGCAAAATCAAATTCCGATAAAAGAATTTTCAATGCCTGCCTTCCTGATGTGGCTTTAATAAATTGATATCCATCCGCCTCAAGAATTGACTCGAGCGACATCAGGTTATCTTCACGATCGTCTACTAATAAAATCTTCGGTTGCATCAATTACTTATTTATAGAACCATACACGCATTAATGAAAGCAGCTGGTCTATCTTAAGTGGTTTTGTGATGTAATCGGAAGCTCCCGCCTCTATACATTTTTGCCTGTCACCCTTCATCGCTTTCGCTGTTACTGCTATAATGGGCAGGGTACTGTTCTTGTGTTCCCTCCTGATCTTCTGTGTTGTTTCGTATCCATCCATCTCCGGCATCATGATATCCATTAGCACCATATCGATCTTTGGATTTTCATTCAGTATATCAATGGCCTCCTGCCCGCTCTCTGCTGTTATCGCGTTAATGTTATAACGTTCAAAAACAGTTGTCAGCGCAAACAAATTTCTGACATCGTCATCAACTACTAAAATATTCTTGCCAGCAAGAATGTCTTCTCGTGAATGAATGTTCTCCACGATCTTCTTTTTCTCAGCAGGAAGATTTTTATGTGGTATATACAGATGCATAACAGTTTGCTCGAGCAATTGTTCAAGTGAATTCACTCCCTTGATCAATATGCTGTTGGAATTGTGTGTCAACTGGCTCAACTCAGATTTATTAAAATCCTTTGCTGAATATACAATGATCGGCGTATGCTTGATCCTCGTTTCAACGATCTGGTTCACGATTTCAATTCCTGAAATGTCGGGCAGCATATAGTCAACGATGATACAATCGAAATCTTTTTCGTTGATAAGCCTTATTGCATCTGCTCCATTTGAAGTAACTGTTACTATTACATTATCACCTTTCAGCATTTTGGCGATCTGAGATGAATCAAGTTCATTGTCTTCAATTACCAAAACATCTTTCAGTTCTTTCTTTTCAACCCTGATAATGTCTACAAATAATTCATTCAATGCAGTATTATCAAGTGGTTTCAAATGGAAACTCCGCGCACCGCGTTTCAATGCAAGTACCCTATTTTCTTCACCGCTGATCAGGTGAACCGGAATGTGTCGGTAGTTCAGATCATTTCTCAACAGGTCGAGCACTTTCCATCCGCTGGTATCAGGAAGTTTTACATCAAGAGTAATGGCAACCGGTGCAAATCGGTTGATGAAATCAAACACCTCTATGTAATTGGTTGCAATCACTGCCTTCAATCCTTCCTGGTGTGCTTTTTCAATTACGATCTTTCCAAATCGCATGTCATCTTCCACCACAAGAACAACTTTATCATTCGGCTGAATGTTGGACCTGTCATCACCTGCATCATTGATCATTTCATTCACAATGTCAAGTGATCGTGTGTCAGATTCCTGTGTGATCCTGTTTAGCAGGTTGTCGATTTCCTTTGTATCAGTTACAACAGGTACAATCGTTCTGTCTGCATTTGGATTTGTATTTACAATGTGATTGAGATTTTCTACAGGCAGGAACAAAGTGAATGTACTTCCTCTTCCAAGCTCACTTGACAATTCAATGTTTCCTCCCAACAATTCTGCAAGACCACGGCTGATGGAGAGACCAAGACCTGTACCACCGTACTTACGACTGGTAGAACCTTCCGCTTGCTGGAACGCTTCGAAAATGATATTCTGCTTTTCTGGCGGAATACCAATTCCCGTATCGCTGATCGCAAATCCAACAACCTGTTTCGCATTATCGAGTGATGGAACGCCGGATTTGAATGTTCCTTTTGGTGCTTCGAAGATCTTCAGGCTCACTTCTCCTTTTTCTGTGAACTTGAATGAATTCGACAACAGGTTTTTCAAAATTTGATTCAAACGCTGGATATCTGTTTCGAGATAATCCGGCAGTTTGGAATCTGTATCAATACTGAATCGCAGATGTCTCGCTTCAGAAATTGGTTTAAATGTTGTTTCAACAAAGGATGTGATCTCTGAGAATCGTACCGATGTATAATTCGCAGTAATGAATCCAGATTCGATCTTGGAAAGATCAAGGATGTCATTGATCAACTGGATCAGGTCATCACCGCATGAGTGAATTGTTTTCGCATACCTGATCTGTTTTTCTGTAAGATTTCCTTCAGCATTTTCATACAACTGCTGTGCAAGGATCAATAACGAATTAAGCGGAGTACGCAACTCGTGCGACATGTTCGCAAGGAATTCCGACTTATACTTCGACGTTAGTGTGAGCTGCTCTGCTTTTTCTTCCAGGGATCTTCTTGCATCTTCCACCTCCCTGTTCTTCGCTTCCACTTCGTTTTTCTGTTTAACAAGCAACAGCGCTTTTTCCTGCAGCTCATCGTTCGTACGACGAAGCTCTTCCTGCTGGATTTTCAACTCACCTGCGAGTGACTGTGACTGTGCAAGCAGTTCCTCCGTTCTTGTATTCGTTTCGATCGTATTCAACACGATACCGATCGATTCTGTTAACTGCTCAAGGAAGTCGAGGTGAATATCACTGAACATTTCAAGTGATGCAAGTTCGATTACTGCTTTTACGTTGTTTTCGAAAAGCACCGGCAGTACGATCAGGTTTGCTGGTTTCGATTTGCCGAGACCAGATGCAATCTTGATGTAATTGTCAGGTACATTCGAAATGATAATTCTTTCCTTTTCGTATGCACACTGTCCAACAAGTCCTTCTCCGATTCCAAATTCTTTTGGAATATTTTTCTGTGCTTTATAACCATAGGATGCAAACAATTTCAGACTGATGTCATCAATTTCGTCATCCTGTTTTAAGATATAGAATGCACCATAGTGTGCAGTTACAACCTGTGCAAGCTCTGATAGGATACGCTGTGCCACCGTGTTCAGGTCACGCTGACCCTGCAGCATTTGTCCGAATTTCGCAAGGTTTGATTTCAACCAGTCCTGCTCCTGGTTACGCAATGTTGTTTCGCGCAGGTTGGTGATCATTTGGTTGATCGTATCCTTCAACGCTTCCACCTCACCCTTCGCTTCAACGCGGATGTTTCGTGTAAGGTCACCCTTCGTTACCGCTGATGCAACCTCGGAGATCGCACGCACCTGTGTCGTAAGATTCTGCGCAAGCTGGTTCACGTTCTCTGTTAAGTTTTTCCAGATACCAGATGCACCAGGAACACTCGCCTGTCCACCAAGCTTTCCTTCAACTCCCACCTCTCTCGCCACTGTCGTTACCTGGTCAGCAAATACCGCAAGTGTATCGATCATTTCATTGATCGTATCAATCAACTGAGCAACCTCACCTCGTGATACGATTGTAAGTTTTTGTTTCAGGTTACCCGTTGCAACCGCGGTCACAACCTTCGCGATACCTCGCACCTGGTTGGTAAGATTCGACGCCATCATGTTCACCGAGTCAGTCAAATCTTTCCATGTACCCGCAACTCCTTTTACCTCTGCCTGTCCTCCAAGCTTACCTTCTGTTCCCACCTCTCTCGCCACACGCGTTACCTCGAATGCGAATGAGTTCAACTGCTCCACCATCGTGTTGATGGTATTTTTCAAATCAAGAATTTCTCCTTTTACATCGATAGCCACTGTTTTTGAAAGGTCACCTGATGCCACAGCTTTTGTTACTTCGGCGATGTTACGCACCTGTGCTGTCAGGTTACCTGTCATTGAGTTTACCGAGTCGGTTAAATCTTTCCATGTACCCGCAACACCCGGCACGAATGCCTGTCCGCCAAGTTTTCCTTCCGAACCCACCTCACGCGCCACACGCGTTACCTCTGATGCAAATGAACGAAGCTGATCCACCATCGTGTTCAGCGTTTCTTTCAACTGCAGGATCTCTCCGCGTACGTCCACCGTAATTTTCTTTGACATGTCTCCGTTCGCCACCGCGATCGCAACCTCTGCAATGTTTCGCACCTGTGCAGTAAGGTTACCCGCCATCTGGTTTACTGAGTCTGTCAAATCTTTCCATGTACCCGCAACACCTGGTACGTTCGCCTGGCCACCGAGTTTTCCATCAGTACCCACCTCTCTCGCCACACGCGTTACCTCTGATGCAAAACCACGAAGCTGGTCCACCATCGTGTTGATTGTATTTTTCAATTCAAGGATCTCTCCCTGTACGTCCACTGTAATTTTTCTTGACA
>CAZCKF010000003.1:0-4242 GCA_964499155.1 uncultured Chitinophagaceae bacterium | reverse complement strand
AGAATGAGTTCAACTGGTCCACCATCGTGTTGATGGTATTTTTCAATTCAAGGATCTCTCCCTGTACGTCCACTGTAATTTTTCTTGACAGGTCACCATTCGCCACCGCGGTTGTTACCTCTGCAATATTTCGCACCTGCGATGTCAGGTTACTCGCCATTTTATTCACCGAGTCTGTCAAGTCTTTCCATGTACCACCAACTCCAGGTACGTCTGCCTGTCCACCAAGCTGTCCTTCTGATCCCACCTCTCGCGCAACACGCGTTACCTCCGAACCGAATGCGTTCAGCTGGTCCACCATCGTGTTGATCGTATTTTTCAACTCAAGGATCTCTCCTTTTACGTCCACTGTAATTTTTCTTGACAGGTCACCTTTCGCCACCGCGGTTGTTACTTCCGCGATGTTTCGCACCTGGCCTGTCAGGTTACTCGCCATCTGGTTTACTGAGTCAGTCAAATCTTTCCATGTACCCGCAACTCCTTTTACCTGCGCCTGTCCACCAAGTTTTCCTTCTGTTCCCACCTCGAGCGCCACACGCGTTACCTCTGATGAGAATGAGTTCAACTGGTCCACCATCGTGTTGATGGTATTTTTCAATTCAAGGATTTCTCCTTTTACGTCCACAGTAATTTTTTTCGAGAGGTCACCTTTCGCCACCGCGGTAGTTACCTCTGCGATATTTCGCACCTGTGCTGTCAGGTTACTACCCATCTGGTTCACCGAATCGGTAAGATCCTTCCATGCACCGGTTACACCTTTCACTTTCGCCTGTCCACCCAGTTTTCCTTCTGATCCCACCTCTCTCGCCACACGTGTTACCTCCATTGAAAAGGTATTCAGCTGGCGCACCATGTCATTCACTTCTTTTGCAATCCGCGCAAACTCACCCTGCAGTTTATGATCACCAATTTCAAGCGGCATTTGTTGAGAAAGATTTCCTTTCGCAACTGAACCAATTACATGCGCGATTTCAATTGTTGGATGCACGAGATCCGAGATCAGGCTATTGAGTGATTCAATACCCTCACTCCAGTTACCACGTGCGTATTGTACTTCGATGCGATGATTTAATTTTCCCTGTTTACCAATTACATTTCCTGCCTTGGTAAACTCATGCATCATTTTCTGATTAAGTGCAATGATCTCGTTCAGGGTATCACAAACTTTTCCGCTCAATCCAACCTGGTCCAGGGGCATTCTAACGGAGAAATTTCCATTTTTCACTTCAGTCAGTACCCGAAGTAATTCGGAGGTACTCAACACTCCTGCAAGTTGTTCCGCCTGATTAGTAACCAGTGCATCCACGGCAAGACGCTTGGTTGTTTTTTTTGAGGGTTTTGCATGTGCACCCCTGCCGTTTCCATTGGCTCCATTTGTGCCATTGGATGATCCGGGTTCCCCGGTTGCAGTCTTCAGTTTCGACACCGTTTTAGCGGGTGAAGATTTTGCTTTTATTTTTTTTGCTGGCATAGCAAGATGTTACTTTATAAGTGGTTGTATAGTTCGCAATAAGCAATATGAGGAAATAATTCCACGTAATGAGATACAGTTCCCACGTTGAATGTGAACGAGTAGATCATGGTGGAGAGGCATTAAGGCCTGTTTTCCCTTACAGTAGCAAGGTTAGCAATATGCTAGGTAAGAAAAAGGGTCTATCAGCCTCATTAGAAGGGGAAAAATTATACCAAAAAAGTGGAGATAAGTTTGGGTTATGGCAGGTTTAGTGAAAGGGGTTTTGATAACACTGATTAAGACAGATTACACTGATAAGTTTAAAGCTAATCGAGGCTTGATGATCGAACGGTTCTCTTTCTTTCTGTTTTTAACATCCCGTGTGTGTTTTGCTTTGTCAGAAACCGTTTAGGCCACTGTTTAGTTCATTCTAACTTAAGTCTAACTAAAGAGTAACTAAAGGGATACTTAAGTGTAACTAAGGAGATACTTAAGGATAGTCGATGTCCGCTCTGCCGGCGTATTTGGTTTTGCAATAAAATCACTTCCAGTCGGGCGGGAATAGAATATCCCGCACGTGCGGGACTAAACTTTTGATACAGGTCGATTCCTTTGGGAACTACATTTTAAATTACAAAACAGCTATTATCAATATTATATTCGGAGATGGTTTTAAGGGGGTGGCAAAAATAATATTTTTGCTAGGCATCCTGTCAAGCATTCTATAACAGACAATATAACTTATGTAAGAAAGTGCAGGAGAAAATTGTTGTGCTAAACTTATTATTATGCTCGATACGCATGCAGATTAAGCAATGCTCAAGTACATTGTACTTCCGATGGGTGGAATGTTAATCTAAACACTTTGTTTAGCGATCTTCAAGCAGGAGGCTCAGCATACCAACATGATAGAGGAATTTGAGGGAAAAGCATTTGCACCTATCACATATCAGTACTGTACAAATTGGCAAGCTCAAACCCTTCTTGTACAAAAGAACATTTGAACTTGTCGCTGAACATCCTTCGTGAAATAACCCAACGATTCTCTGCAGAAGATGCAATTCGATATTTCATCAACGCGTTCCCAAAAGAATCATTGGAAACTCTTTTGCTATGGTCAAAAGATTCACATTATCATGTACGACGACTGTGCAGTGAGGGCACACGTTCCAAATTACCCTGGTCACCTAACATTCACATACAAATCACCGCTCCACTTCCCATTCTTGACAACCTGGATTCAGATCCTACGCGTTATGTAACCCGTTCCGTTGCAAATCACATCAACGACATTTCAAAATTCAAACCTGATCTGGCCATAGATACCCTCATAAAATGGAAACGTACCGGCAAACAAGAAGAGAAGGAAATGAATTTTATTATTCGTCATGCGTTGCGCACATTAATCAAACAAGGCAATTCACGTGCAATGAGGCTGCTTGGATTAAATTCCGATCACAGCGTTACAGTCTCGAATTTTCTTGTCTCAAAAAAAGTGAAGATGAACACTGCCCTGCAATTTTCTTTTACTGTCCAGGCGAATGAAGAAACAAAGATCATTATCGACTACATCCTCCATTTTCAAAACAAATCCGGGAAACTCGCCGGGAAAAAGGTATTCAAGCTCACAAGTCTTACCCTTAAAAAAAATAACCCGGTTCAGATTTCAAAACGTCATATGCTGCGCGAACATTTGACCACGCGCACACTTTATCCGGGTGTGCATGAAATAGAGGTACAAATTAATGGGAAGAGGATGGTGAGGGGGGAGTTTTTGGTGGGGTAGAAGAAACAGTTTGGTTATTCTTTCTTCAGAGAATTGGGTAAAATGTGTTGACTGCGGTTAATACTGTTGTTCAATCTTCATTTCTTCCTTATTTTTCACAAAATCATAGAAAATATCTGATTATACACTTAGATGTATTGAAACTTGGGGAAGCGTGAGTATGCCGGGGTTTGTTGGAGTTTTGCAAGGGCTTAACAAAATCAAATGCAAGAGCCTTGAATTATGAGTTAACATTTGGTATAACCTAATAAAGAAAATGATTTCAATTATGGTGGATTGATGTTCAAAACCAGAATTACAATGGCGATTGTGTATAGAGGTTATCCTAAATGAACTGATTACCTTAAACTTAAACCAAATAAACTGGATAAAGATGTTTTATGAGATGCATTTTTTGCAAACAATCAAGCAATGATTCTGTTACGTGCGAGCATATAATTCCCGAAAGCTTGGGTAATAAAACCCATGTTTTACCACCAGGTATTGTGTGTGATGCATGCAATAATTACTTCGCTATTAAAATAGAAAAGGAAGTACTCCATTTGCCATTCTTTATCTCACTTAGAGGCCGGCATTCGATTGAAAATAAAAGAGGCAGGATTCCCGCAGTTCCTTCATTCATAAGACACCCTAATTTGTTAGGTGAGATAAATGCACGATTCGATGGTGACTTAATTGAAATTGAGGTAACTGATCCAATTTTATATTCTGAAATTTTGCTGGGAAAGTACAACATGTTATTTCTGCCATCCATTTCCTCTCCGCCAGAAAACAGTATGCTGCTTTCCCGTTTTCTTGGAAAACTTGCGTTTGAGGCTCTAACCGACAGACTAATGTGTTTTGACGGGTGGGAAAGTCAAGTAATTGACAATGATGCCTTTGATGAATTCAGAGAGTATGTACGTTTTGGGAAAGGTGCTTTCTGGCATTTTCATCAACGTCGCATTTATCCCGAAGGAGCTATTCAATTAGATCCAGAAACTAGTCAACCAATTCAAATACT
>CAZCKF010000002.1:32192-35031 GCA_964499155.1 uncultured Chitinophagaceae bacterium | reverse complement strand
CAATACAAATTTGAATTTGTGCTGGTATTTGACCAATGCATCCGGAAAGTTTTTCAGCAACTCAAACATTTTCAGCAACAGGTCATCAAAATCCATGGCGCCATTGCGAAAACATCTTTTTACATAGGCAGCATAGATCTGTGCAATGGCAGGGCGGTTAGAACGCATGTCTTCCTGTTGCAAATAATAATCGGTAGCATATTCAACCGGCCCCACAAGCGCATTTTTTGCTGCAGAAATTCTGTTATAAACGATGTTGGGTTTGTAGTGTTTTTCATCAAGGTTCAATTCCTGCACGCAGGCCTTCACAACACTTTTTGCATCATCGGTATCATAGATCGTAAAATTATTCGGGTAACCAAGCCTTCCGGCTTCTGCACGAAGAATTCGTGCAAATACCGCGTGAAATGTGCCGATGTATAAATTCCGTGCTTCATTATTTCCCAGAATGCGTTCAACGCGTTCCTTCATTTCCTTCGCCGCCTTATTGGTGAATGTAAGCGCAAGAATGTTGAACGAATCCACTCCATTTGCCATGAGGTGGGCAATCCTGGTGGTCAACACCTTTGTCTTACCACTTCCGGCCCCCGCAACAATCATTAATGGACCCTTGACATGCAGCACTGCCTCCCGCTGCTTTTCATTCAACCCCGCCAGATAATCCTGCATGGAGCGAAGTTAACTAAGAGGATGGACAGGATGGAGAAGGAAAACAGGATTATGGGTGAGGTTTTAACCACATTTTGGGGACAACTTGAGAGAAGCTTTTGGCTATTGGCTTTTGGCTGTTAGAGACATTTAATAAGCCCTTCTTATAAAATGGGAACTGTTCATATGTTTTTTGCATGTAAAAGTTTACCTTATAAAGACCAAAACTTTTTGCTATGAGACTGACGCTGCTTGCTGCGACATGGTTATGTATTTCTTCAATACATGCCCAGGTAAAAATTGGAGAAGCTGGTTCTCCTGATGTTAATGCAGTTCTTGAACTTGCATCCACCAATAAAGGATTGCTTCTTCCCCGGTTAAATCTTACATCCACAGCTTCATTTGCACCAATGACTGCACACAAGGCAGGAATTATTATTTACAATAGCGCAACTGCGGCGGATGTTACACCGGGTTATTATATCAACGATGGCGCAAAATGGGTTCGACTGGGAATGTCTGGTGATGCATGGAACAAAACAGGAAATGCTGCAACAGTTCCTGCAACAGATTTCATTGGAACAACAGATGCGCAGGATCTGGTTTTCCGAACAAATAATGTTGAGCGATTGCGCTTGTTGACCAATGGAGATATTCTGTTTGGAAGTTCCGCATTGCCAGGAGAAGCCAGATTGAAAATCGGCGGTGGAGTTGCCGGAATGAGTGCTGCAGGAATCTCAAGCGATGCAGTGATTTCTGCTACAGCGAATGGAGATCAATTGTACGGAATAAGGAATCGTCCAGTTTTTTCGAATGGTGGTTTTACCCCTTCGACTGTTTATGGAGACATCACTGATATATCCTATTCGGGATCTGCAACAAATTTTATGGTGGGTACCGGCGGATTTGTATCTCTGAATGGCGGTAATTATGCTGGAACAAATGCAGGTATCTACGGTTATATAAGCCGGAATTCATCTGGGGCATCAGATGGTAATTTTTATGGAGGTTACTTTCGTAGCCACATTCAATCGGTGGCAGCAGGATCGATCCAAACAATGTATGGAGTACGAACAGAGGTGACAAATGTGGGAACAGGCGCCAGTTCAGTAGCGTCAATAGGTGGTATTTCTAATACAGTTTTGCAAGCTAACGAAAATGCAACATCAGGATCAATGTATGGTATCTTAAACGATCTCAATATCACACAAGGGACTCTAAGTACTATATATGGCACATACAATGATATTGAGCTTTCAAGACCGGTCAGCAATGTTTATGGACTTGTTTCGGATATTGGATTCGCTACAGGTGGAACAATTACAAATGGGTATGGTGCATATATCACCGGTGCGTTAGCAGGAATGACAAATTACCGGGGGATTTTTATAGCAAATTTTTCAGGAACGTCCGGGATAAAAAGAGTATTTGAGTATAACGGAACAGGAGCCAATGATCCGGTTGTGATTAATTATGATGGAAGTGTTGGTATAGGCACTTCAACACTACCGACGAACGCAAAATTGTCGGTCGTGGATGGACACATTCAATCAGGTCAGACAACAAAACCAACAATACTGGCATCCGCGAACATTGGTACTGGAGGAATTGCGAGCTTAAATGATGCAACTGATGTTGCTGGAATAATCTCTCTTGACTTTGGAAGTGGTGCATGGGGCTCAGGTGCCATTGCAACAATCACGTTTAATAAAACATATGCTGTTACCCCAATTGTTACTTTAACACCAACAAATGGAAATGCAGCCTTATCACAAAGAGATTATGGGGTTTACGTTACTGCAGGAACAACCGGGTTTACGATTAATTTTCTAAATCCTGTAACAGCAGGTTTTGTACATACTTTCTCCTACCATGTAATAGAGACAGTAAATAATTGAGTTATACATTAACATTCTTGTTATGAGGTTTAATTTTTTCTTTTTGATGTTGATTTTAAATTCATTTGTTTCAGCGCAGGTAAAAATTGGTGACTTAGGAACGCCGGATGCAAATGCAGTATTGGAATTGTCTGCAACTAATAAAGGATTGTTGTTGCCTCGTCTTGCCTTGTCTAACACAACAGATGCTTCACCACTAAGTGCACATGTGCAGGGAATCGTTGTCTACAACACTTCAACAGCTGGTGATGTAACGCCTGGATTTTATTTTAATGATGGAGCGAAGTGGATTA
>CAZCKF010000002.1:21564-32182 GCA_964499155.1 uncultured Chitinophagaceae bacterium | reverse complement strand
GATGCGATTTGCGCCAATTACAGAAGCATGGAGCAAATTGGGAAATGTTGGAACAGATGCAACTTCAAATTTTATTGGGACTGCAGATGCGCAGGACCTGGTTTTTAAAACAAATAATACAGAGCGATTAAGAATTTCGTCGAATGGATTTCTGCGATCTGGTTCTTCTGCATTGCCAGGTAATATTTATTTCAGATTGGGGGGTAATATTTCCGGCAATAAAGCTGCCGGATTAAGTTTGGAGCCAGTATTGTCAACTTCTGCATCTTACGACACAATGTATGGCATTAGAAATCAACCAAGTTTTAATAATGTTGGTGGCGCTCCTGGATCTATTTATGGTTCATTTAATGATGTCCAATATAATTACTCATCTTATTATGATGTGGTGGGGACAGCAGGACTTGTTACAACTAATGGAGCAACTAATCACAGTATTGTTTCTGGGGTATTCGGCAGTGCAATTAAAAATTCTACTCAGGGAGGTGGGATATTTACAGGTGGTAGATTTAATGCAATTAATCGTTCGCTGGGACCTGCCAATTTGGACAGGTTATATGGTTTAACAGTTGAAGCGTCTCACCTGGGAACTGGTATTTCAGGTGTGAATCACATAGCGGGTATAAATTCAAAAACAATTATGAATGGAACAACGGCGGGTATAAATTTTTTATATGGCATAGAAAACAATCAGCAGATTTTCAGCGGTAATCTACATGAGGTATTTGGTTATTACAATAGCATATATTCACCACACCCCACAAATAATTATTATGGTTATTATGCAGTTACAGAACAACCATCGAACATAACAAACGAATATGGAATATATCTTTATGGTGGTCCTGCTTCAACTTCAAATTATACGGGTCTTTATATCAATCCACAATCAACCTCCGGATTCAGACGTATGATTGATTGTCCTGTGGGACCTTTCGTGGTACACGGAAATGGCAATGTTGGAATTGGCACATACAATTTTTCAACCAATGCATTCCTGACGATTGGGAATGGACATTTGCAGTCAGCAGGATCAAAACCAACAATTACCACTACGGCTGCCATTGGTACCAGTGGTTCTGCAAATCTTCGTGATGCAACCGACATAGCAGGATTTATCAATCTCGATTTTGGCACCGCTGCATGGGGCACAGGTATTATTGCCACAGTTCAATTCACAAAAACGTATTCAATACCCCCTGTTGTTATTTTAACCCCAAGCGACGGTGATGCCGCGGTATCCATTCGCGATCTGGGTGTTTACGTTACATCAACAATAACAGGATTTAATATACATTTCAGTAATGCTGTGAATAATGGAAATGTTCAGTCGTTTAGTTATTATGTAATTGAAACTGCGAATAACTAAGAATGTTCAATGTTCATTTGTAAAATGAGAAATCTATCAGTGAAATCATCGCTTAATCCTTTAGATCCGTGTTCAAAACAAACCGCCCCGAGATCGGGGCGGTAAACAGATTGTACAAAAACCTCGGGCACGCACTCTTCAGTTTTCCTCTTTATACAATCTGCAACTGTGATTCCTCATGGCTATCGTGAGCTGTCAGGATTGATCCTGTTGCTCATATTGTCGTATGAATTTGTATCCTGTAATCTGTTTTTACTCGTGTCGTTGAAAATGCTTCCTGTGTCGGTCATAGTATTACCCGGACCGGTACCTCCATTTCTGGGCATGCTTGAATCGTTATCGCCCAGCGTATCCTCAGTAATTGCACCACTACCGGAATTATTGCATGCTGCAATAGCAAAAGCTGTACAACAGATAATTAAAAATTTTTTCATAAACACTTTCAATACGGTGTGTGTGAAACAATTATTTTGCCAGTTCGATTATGCGCAGGTTATACAGTTAAATACAATCAAATTGTTCAACAAATTGTTGAAATGCGCATGTACCTCCACAACATCACAAAATGCATTTAGCAAAAAATTGTTTTATACTGAATGATATCAAGCAAAGGACCAGCTAGTACTTCCATCTTTTTCATCCTTTATCATAATTCCCATTTGCTGAAGCTGGTTGCGAATTTTATCAGATGTTTGAAAGTCTTTCTTTGTACGTGCTTCATTGCGGAGTTCGATAAGCAGCGAAAGAACATTATCTATTTGGGATTGATTATTCTGATCATCGCCTATTAATCCAAGTATACGTACGACATAAGTTCTGATCTTGCTTTGCAGCAATTCAAATGTTTCTGCTGAAAGCGCTGACACGGGGATCAGTTTATCCCGCATGGAATTTATCACCGGAACGAGTTCAAAAAGATTTGCAAGGACCTTGGCTGTATTAAAATCATCATTCATGAAATCGTCGAGTTCGCCAAGCCAGGTTTTTACTTTTGTCTCAAGGTCATTATCTATATCTCCGGAAGCATGTTCAAGTTTTTGCAAATGGTTATAAGCTTCCGATAATCTTTTCAATCCCTTTTCTGCGGCGATCAATGCTTCATTGCTGAAATCAACAGTACTTCTGTAATGTGTTTGCAGGATAAAAAAGCGTATTGTCATGGGAGAATATGCTTTTTCAAGAACTGGATTCTCGCCAGAAAAAAGTTGTGTGAGCGTGATAACATTGTTGTAACTCTTTCCCATCTTTTTGCCATTGATGGTGATCATGTTATTGTGCAGCCAGTACCTGACTGGAGTAACATGATTGCAGATAGTACTCTGTGCAATTTCACTTTCATGATGGGGAAATAACAGATCCATTCCTCCTCCGTGAATGTCGAACTGTGTTCCAAGGTATTTTGCACTCATGGCAGAACATTCAATATGCCAGCCCGGAAAACCTTCACCCCACGGACTTTTCCAACGCATGATGTGTTCGGGTGGTGCTGACTTCCACAAAGCAAAGTCTGTTTTGTTTCTTTTTTCTTCCTGGCCTTCAAGATCGCGGGTTGTTTCCAGCAGGTCTTCCACAACTCTTCCACTCAATTTTCCATATTCATATTGCTGCGCATATTTTTTTACATCGAAATAAACAGAACCATTTACTTCATAGGCATAGCCAGCTTCAATAATTGTTTGGATCATGTTGATCTGTTCAACAATATGTCCCGTTGCAGTGGGTTCAATGGATGGAGGCAGTGTGTTGAATTTTGCCATCGCCCAATGGAATAAATTGGTATACTTCTGCACCAGTTCCATTGGTTCCAGCTTTTCCAACACTGCTTTTTTGGAGATCTTATCTTCTGCAGCCCTGCCTTCTTCTTCGAAATGTCCTGCATCCGTAATATTTCTAACATACCGCACCTTGTAACCGAGATGCATGAAATACCTGTAAATAACATCGAAGGTGATGTAAGGCCTTGCATGACCCAGGTGACTTTCTCCACTCACAGTTGGTCCGCACACATACATACCCACATGCCCGGGTGTGATCGATTCAAACACTTCTTTTTTGCGTGTGTAGGAGTTGTAGAGTTTGAGAGAGGTCATATTGGACGAAAATAATGAAGGATAACACGGATTAAGACGGATTACACGGATATCACCCTAATAAATTGTAAAATCTATAATCGATAACACCGATTCATACCGGTAACAAAGATTTCACCTGATTATAAAAATCATTATGGTCTCCAACAGTCTTATTTACAAAAATTCTTAAAAAAGCCCGGAGAATTCCTTGAGACAAATTAATAAAAACATGAAGTTCGAATAGGGACGGCTATTCGATTTTTCAGTATCGTATCCGTGTAATCCGTCTTAATCCGTGTAAACATTCGTGAAATCCGTCTTAATTCGTGTTATCCACCTTTAGGTCAGCTACCAGCATATAATGATCCGAATAGTTCTTTACATGCCTCGTGAACTGCAAAATTTTAAAGCTCTGATCTGCGAAGATGTAATCGATGCGAAGGGTTGGAGCGAGTCGGGAAAATGTTCGGCCAAAACCAAAACCTTTTTTCAGAAAAGCATCCTGCATATCACCTCTTATCGTGAAATAGGTATATGAATTGGGAATGTCATTCATGTCACCCGTTACAATTTTTTTGTAAGGACTTTCTTGTAGTACCTGTTGAATGATCTCAGCCTGGATGCTGCGGGATTTTAATGCTCTTCCAACTTTGCTGAAAACTGCTTTTGAATTGTCAATGGCGCCATCTTCAGTTTGTTTGATGTCCTCTATGTTTTCGTAGTCTGTTTCTTTGAACTGTGGTGATTGAAGATGCGTTGTGTAAACCCGGATGGTGTCATTGGGAATTTGAATGTCAACAAACACAAGTGGATCGGGAACAGTTGGTCGCGGATATCTCACTTTTCCTGAATCAAGGATGGGAAACCTGGAAAAGATCGCACAGCCATAATAGTGATAATCGCCATCTGCTTCGGCAGAAAAATAAAAATAAGGATACTTTAGGTTGTTGATGTTGTCGTAATATTCAGGGATGTCAGAGGAATGCAATTCCTGCAGGCAGAGAATATCTGCATTCTGTTGCCTGATCAGGTCGAGCATTTTTAATCGTGTCTGGCTTCCCGCATTATTATTTCTTTTCAATTCTATAAATCGCGCAACATTCCATGTGACAAGCCTGATTGTCTGGTTGTCTTTTTTAAAGTCAAATTCTTTTGGATTGTTGAAGGCAAAAAATACAGCAATGCTTTTATAGCCAATGAGCAGACTGATAAAGGGAATGATCCATTGACGTGAACGAAGTACGATCCATAAAACAAGGTTAATAACGACAACAATAAACAAAAGTGGAAAGCCAAATCCAAGAAGTGATATCATCCACCATTCCTTTGGATCTACATAGGGAGCCAAACATGCAAGTACAAAGATGAGGGAGATAGATATGTTGATGAATACTAAAAAACGTCTTCCAAATCGGCGTAGTTTCATCGGAATGAATTACAGTTCTTCGTCACTGGCCCGCTTCAGCATTTCTTTTTCTTCTTCCGTCAGATGATGATACCCTTTCTGGCTGATCTTGTCGAGGATCTCATCAATTTTTTGCTGTGTTAGGTTGGACGTTTTTTTAAAAGGGCTTGTTTTTGCTTTATAAAAGATCTGTTCACGAACGTGTTTACCTTTTTTTGGCTTGTCTGGATTGAAAAGATCATTTACCCACTGGAAAAAATTATTCATCCAGTCACTGCCATCATACCCACGACGAAGAAAAACAATAAATAAAAATCCTGCAAGTGCTCCGCCTAGGTGGGCAATGTGACCACCCGCATTGCTTTCAGGTATGGTTGCAAAATCAATAATTAAATACAGGATCGTGATTACCCAGAGGGGAATACCTCCGTTAAGCATCGGCAGCAACCTGTAATCAGGTGCGACCATGGTGGTGGCTACAGCAACTGCCATTACACCTGCAGATGCACCAAGCGCTGTTGCTACGGGAACTTGTGCTTTAAATACGGCAAGCGTATTAAATGCGAGTATATAAGCTGCAGCTCCGGCAATGGCTCCGTATAAATAGATCGGGATTATTTTTTTATTACCTGTAAGATCCTGGAGAATGTAACCGAAAACCCACAACCAAATCATGTTGCCAATGATATGCCACACACCAATGTGCAGAAACATGTGTGTTAAAAGTGTCCATGGTCTTTTGATTAGCTGATTTAAATCCGCGGGAAGTGTAAACCACCTTACAATTTCACTCTCGAAAGCTGCATCATTCTGGTTGACAAAATACACGAGCTTAATAAAGGCGAAAATGAGAAATACAATCAGGTTTATTGCGATCAACAACACAAGTGCATTTCCATCCTTGCCGATACTCAGCCTGTTTCTGTTCCTGGAAGGGTAATACGCCATAGGCAAGAGTAAATTTACAATTAAGCCCGCGTCAGGCTATCAAAAGCTTTATTAAATTCTTCAGGGAAATCCGATTGCTAATAAAACGTCTTGCGGTTTGTTTTATTCCAGAACAAAACAATAATAAATCCAGTAAGGGCACCGCCAAGATGTGCAAAGTGAGCAATCCCACTAGAGCCAAAGGTTCCCATTCCACCAAATAAATCAAGAGCAACCATACCAAGGATTGCCCATTTGGCTTTTACAGGGAATGGGATGAACATGATGAAAAGTTCTGTGTTGGGAAACAGGTATGCAAATGCTGCAAACACGCCCATGATTGCTCCTGATGCGCCTACAGCAAAAGAATAGGAACCTGTAAAATATTGTATCGCGAGATGGCAAAAGGCAGCACCAAGTCCGCACATGATGTAAAAGAAAAGAAAACGTTTTCCACCCCACATGTTTTCAAGAATTTTTCCAAACATCCACAATCCAAACATGTTGAACAACAAGTGACCCCATCCTCCATGAGCAAACATGTGTGTTAGTACCTGGTAGGGTTTGAATTCCATAGAATCTGCAGGCCACAAAGCAAGCACACCTGTTAAACCAAGTTGTTCAAATCCATCCAGGTAAAATTGTTTTCCCAACATCGATTGCGCGAGGAATACCAGCACGTTAATGATGATGAGGTTTTTTACTATGGGAGGGAAACTATCGTTGCGGTGGTACCTGAAACTCATTAAACACTAATTACGCTAATTAAGGCTAATTGACGCTAATTTTTTACGACGTATGATTAACCAATTTATTGGGTTGCAATTTAAGGAAAGCAGGTTAAGCATACTAAGACAGCTTTCAACAGTGATTTTAATTTTAACTGTACTACATTTTCAATATGATGGGTATGCGGGAACATATCAACAGGCTGCGCTGCAGTAACTGCATATTTTTCATCAAGAAGGTTTAGATCCCGGGCTTGAGTGGCTGGATTACAACTAACATATACAACAAGCGGTGCATTGGAATTTAAAATTGACCTGATCAGTTGTTCATGCATGCCTGCGCGTGGTGGATCAGTGATGATCACGTCTGGTTTTCCATGGAGTTGAAAAAATTCTTCATTGCAAATATCAGAAACATCACCTGCATAAAAAGAAGATGATGTAATATTATTCATCGCTGCATTTTCTTTAGCGTCTTCAATCGCAGATTCGACCGTTTCCACACCAATAATTTTTTTGCAGTGACGGCTTACAAAAATGCCAATGCTGCCTGTGCCGCAGTACAAGTCATAAACAATTTCTTTTCCTGTGAGGTTGGCAAAAGAACGAGTAATGGTGTAAAGTGCTTCAGCCTGTTTTGTATTTGTTTGAAAAAATGAATGGGGACTGATCTTGAATTTAAAGTCTTCCAGTTCTTCAATAATGTATCCCTTTCCATGGTAAACAACTGGTTTCAGATCGAGGATGCTGTCGTTGAATTTTGTATTAATGGTGTAAAGAAGTGTGGTGATCATTGGGAATAATGACAGCAAATGATCAAGCAACATTTTAATTTTCTGCTCATCTGATTCACCAAATACCATGTTCACCATTATTTCACCCGTTGTTGCAATTCTTACAAGCATGGTGCGCATCAGCCCATGATGGTTTCGTATGTCGTAAAATGAAAAACCATTTTTTCTTGCAAATTCACGCGCTGCAAGCCGAATACCATTGGTCGGTTCTCTTTGGAGGTAACAGGTTTCAATGTCAACTACTTTATCAAATAACCCTCTTGCATGATAACCTGCCACATTCTGATCACTCGTTATTTCGGGGTTATTCAATTCGGTTGATAATAAAAATCGCTTGTTTGAAAATGTATACTCAAGTTTATTTCGGTAAAATCTTGTCTCCGCAGCTCCGGCAATGGGGAGTATTGCAGGCAATGCAACTTTGCCAATTCTTTTCAGGGTTTCCTCAACCTGCTTTTGCTTGTATTTAAGTTGTTGATCGTAAGGCAACATTTGCCATTGACATCCACCGCATACACCAAAATGCTGGCAAAATGGTTCTATGCGCTGGCTTGAATATTCATGAAAACGGATTGCCGTCCCTTCGGCCCAGTCTTTTTTGTTTTTCCCAAGCCTCACATCAACCACATCACCCGGAACAACACGTTCAATAAATACAACCTTTCCATCGACCCTAGCAAGCGACTTTCCTTCGGCTGCATAATCGTCAACCAGGATTTTTTCTAATATGACTGACTTTTTTCTTCGCACGGGCGCAAGATAAACTGGAAAACAGGAGCAATGGGAATTTGCATAAAACATTAACTTACAATATGATAGGGTAAGGCATGGTTAAGAGTTGGTCGTTCAACCACATATGTTAATGACAGCCAACGACATTTAACGGATTTTCGTCTTTACCTTATCCTTTGTTGAATAATTTTAGCGCACCATGAAAAAGTCCATCTTCCTGCTTCCACTTCTAACCGGTTTATTAGCTGCTGCACAGGGTTACGAGATAAAGGTTACCCTTAAACCATATAAGAATCAATATGTTTATTTAGGGCATCACTATGGCAAACAACTTCCGATCATTGACTCGGTAATGTTGAACGATAAAAGTGAAGCTGTTTTCAAGGGAGCTAAAAAACTTCCCGGAGGTATTTATCTTATCGGGTTTCCAGGCAAGACCGGATATTTCGAAGTGTTGATCGACAAGCAACAACAATTTTCTGTTGTGGCAGATACTGCAAATCTCAAAAAGAACATCACGTTTACAAACTCCTCTGATAATACGCTATTTAGCAGTTACCAGGCTTTCATGTCTGAAAAAGGCATGACGCTGGATAATGCATATAAATCAAGGGCAGCTTCGAAGACTGCACAAGATTCTGCGAAATGGAAGGCCGTGATTGATGCTACAAATAAGGAAGTGCAAACTTTTCGAAAGGATCTGATGGATAAAAATCCAAATGCAATGATCACCTTTCTTTTCAAAGCGATGCGTGATCCGGAAATTCCACCTGCTGCACAGCATCCTGGTGGAAAATATGATTCCAGTTTTGTTTTCAATTATTACAAAAGTCATTTTTGGGACGATGTGTATTTTTTTGATGAAAGACTTGTACGCACCCCATTTTTTGAAAATAAGCTTGACCAGTATTTCGAACAGCTTGTTTATCCAAATCCAGATTCAGTAAAAAAGGAACTTGACTGGATGCTTGGTTATGCCAGTGCAAGTCCCGAAATGACGAAATACCTGCTGCTCAAATTTGCCAACCGTTATCTCAACCAAAAGTATATGTGGGAGGATGCCGTATTCGTGCATCTTTTTGAAAAATATTTTGCGCAAAAAAATTATGAATGGCTGAATGAAAAAGGGAAAAAAACCATAACAGATCGTGCATACAGCCTGATGGCAAATATTATGGGTAGTGCTGCTGCTGATATTGATTTGCCTGATACAACTGGAAAGCATAAATCACTTTATTCTGTAGATGCGGCCTATACTGTGGTGGTGATTTGGGATCCTACCTGCGGACATTGCAAGGAAGTGTTGCCGAAACTTGATACGATGTATAAGACAAAATGGAAGGCAATGGGCATGAAGCTATTTGCTCTCGCAAAAGAAACAGAAGGCACACAGGCTGACTGGAAAAATTTTATTCGAGATTACAATTTAAAAGATTGGATACACGTCTATTATTCAAAAGCTGATGAAAAGATCAGGGTGGATGCAGGCATTCCAAGTTATTCGCAACTCTATGATGTGCTGAGTTTCCCTACTTTATTTTTGCTGGACAAAGACAAGCGTATTATTGCAAAGAAGCTGAGCTTTGAGCAAATCGATGAAGTGTTGAAGCACAAAACCGCTAAAAATTAATTTCTTATAAAGTAATTCTATGAAAAAGACATGGAGTTCCATTGTCGCTTTTTGTTTTATTCTGACTGCTGCACAATCACAGACACTTTTTACTTACGGAAAATATTCAGTTGACGCGAAAGACTTCATGCGCGCCTTTGAAAAGAACAATACAGTTCAGCCATCTGAGCGTCAGAAAGCCATTCGAGAATATCTCGACCTGTATATCTCATCGCGTTTGAAGATCAGGGAAGCCTATGACAGAGGTATGGATACATTGCCCATGCAGCGCGAAGAAATTGCAAACCTGCGTAACCAGATCATCAGTGCATATTTAACCGATCCTGCTGAACAGGAAAAACTTGTGCAGGAAGCAGCAAGGAGGGGTCAGAAGGACATCCATGTGGCGCACATTTTCGTTCCATTCCAGGTATTTAATGGGAAGGCTGATACGACAGGAGCAGGCATGCTTGCAAATCAATTGATCGGCAGATTGAAAAAAGGTGAATCATTTGCTGCTCTTGCAAAAGAATTTTCCGGAGATCCATCTGCTAAAACGAATGGTGGTGACATGGGATTCATTACTGTTTTTAGCCTGCCATATGAAATTGAAAATGTGATTTACAATACAGCTATTGGAAAAATTTCTTTACATAAATCGAAAGCCGGGTTTCACATTTTCAAAAATTTGGGTGAAAGAAAATCATTGGGCCGTGTAAAGGCACAGCAAATTCTTCTTGCATTTCCACCGGAAGCAGATGCAGCAACAATTAATTCGATCCAGAAAAAAGCTGATTCTCTTCATGGTCGCCTGGTAAAAGGAGATGATTTCGGAAAGCTTGCCATTGCATTCAGCAATGATTTTATTTCCGCTTCAGCCAATGGAATGATGCCAGAATTTGGCGTTGGACAATATGCTCCGGAATTTGAAAGAGTCGTTTTAAATTTTAAAACAAATCAAATAAACAA
This sequence comes from uncultured Chitinophagaceae bacterium, assembly GCA_964499155.1. Lineage (GTDB taxonomy): Bacteria > Bacteroidota > Bacteroidia > Chitinophagales > Chitinophagaceae > CAZCKF01. The sequence continues at coordinate 21,577 of CAZCKF010000002.1, read as the reverse complement.
AACATTTAGAACA
>CAZCKF010000002.1:13082-21554 GCA_964499155.1 uncultured Chitinophagaceae bacterium | reverse complement strand
GTTTGCAACCAGATCAGTTAAGCAAACCTTTTCGAACTTCTCATGGGATTCACATCTTAAAACTAATATCACGCAAACAACTTAAAACGAATGATCCTGCCTATATAGAAGAATTGCGGAATCATGTTCAGCAAAATGATCGCATCAGGGTAATTGATGAAAAACTTGCATCTATCGTAATCAGTAAACTTGGTTTAAAGGAATTGCCATTTAACAGGAATGAATTGTGGCTTGCAACCGACAGCGCACTTGATTTCAAAAAGCCAACGATGCCTGTTTCATTAAATGGAGGAACGACGCTGTACATGCTGGGTAATTATGGGTTAAAAGCATCTGACTGGTTTACATACGCTCAAAGTTTTCGATACCGTAAGGACGGTTCGGGATTACGCCCCTACAATGAAGTGCTTGATGATTTTGTAAAAGCATCAGCACTTAAATACTATCGCGATAATCTTGAACAATTCAATCCGGCATTTCGGGATCAGTTAAATGAATTTGTTGAAGGCAATCTGTTTTTTGAAATTATGCAAAACCAGGTGTGGAGTCATGTTCAGGATTCTGCAGTCCTGATGGCATTGTATCAAAAAGATCCTTCACGATACAACTGGAAGCAAAGCGCTGACGCGATTATCTTCTTTGGCAATAACCCGGAGGACATGCGTGCAGTAGCAAGACAACTCAGTGCAAATCCAACAGGCTGGAGAATGCTTGCAGATGCAATGGCCCAAAAAGTGGTTGCTGATTCAGGTCGTTTCGAATGGTCACAAATACCTGGTTTGGGAAATGCAAAACCTCGTCCGGGTACGCTCACCGAACCTGTTGTCAGCAAAACAGACAATGCAACATCATTCGCATACATCGTAAATGTTTATACTCAATCATCACCCCGCACTTTCGAACAGGCACGCGGATTGGTGATTAATGACTACCAGGATGAACTTGAAAAGAAATGGTCGGCAGAATTGAGGAAAAAATATCCGGTAAAGGTGAATGAAGAGGTTTTGAGGACTTTGAAGTGAGTTGTTGATGGGTGGGGAGATAACTGGCAAAGGGCGATGGCAAAGGTCAAAAAGCAAAGGGCAAACTTTTGGTATCGACGTTCTTGGTTTTTTGGAAAGATTCGAAAAATTGAAGAATATCAACAATAAAAAAACCAGCACATCTGCTGGTTTTTTACGTTCAATTTCATCTATTATTTAATAATGTTTTTTCAAACATCAGTGTGATATCCGTGTAATCCGTCCTTATCTGTGTAATCTATTCGTGTAATCCGCCCTAATCTGTTTAATCAATTCGTGTAATTCGTCTTTATTCGTGTTATTAATCAAAAGCTTTGGTCTGTCCCGCCGATACAATCTGCACATTCAATGCGCCCTTCCTGCTGTACCCATTAGTATCATATATCACAAATGCAATCACTTTCAATTTTGCCATATTGTAACCTGTTGCATTGAAGCTTAGATTTTTTTCCCAGGTATTGCCTTTTGTTTGAGATGCTGTTGGTATAGCGTCACCAAAAATATCCGTTGCCGCGGTACGTAAAGTATGATTGTGCGTATAGTTTGTAATGGGATCTGGCAAACCGTAGTATCCATAATTTGTTTGCGGATGAACAAGTCCGTCCTCTGTAAGTAATACAACCAGTTTCATTGGTATGTCCGTGTTCACATCGTATTTCACTTTCGCTTTTACATTTATTGTCGAACCGGCAATAGTTGTTTCAAGAGCAAGGCCAAGTGGAGCTCTTTTTGTTGCAGCCTGATCGAGAACTGCTGTATTTTCATTCCACTTAGCATCACGGTTAATGATCACAGATGGCCAACCAGTAATATTAAAAAATCCGGTTAGCTGGGATACATATTGATAAATGTATGGATCACCACTGCCGTTGGGACCATGAACGCCAACAACAACAAGATTTGGATGCGTCGCAGAATAATTCTCCAGTTGAATTCCTACGCGCGGACAATGACCGCACCATGTTCCGGTATAATCCTCAGCCAGTACTTTTTGAGTAAATGGTGAAGCAGGTGCTGGATTTGCCGTTACAGTGACTTCGCCAGAAGAGGATGAACCTTTTGTTGCTGTTATCTTATATGTTCCTGCCGATGGTGGAATAAATTTATTAACCGCATACGTTGCACCATTCACACGTATCGTGCTGGTTGATGTAACGTCTGTATTGTTTTTGTCCTTTACAGTAATAATTACTTCTTCGAAATTATCTGCAGTAACGGCAGGCTTGTTAAGACTGATGGTCAGGTCTGTATTTCAGGCACAGGTTGTGTAATTTTCTCATAAAAACTTTTTGAAACTATTTTGTTATCCGTTTCGGTATAAGGCTTTCAAAAGTATTAATTTTCCATTGTAATTCGTATCCACCACGAAACACATTCTAATGTTTAAAACACTTTTCACGTTTTTCATATTTTTTCTTCCTCTTGCTGGTCTTGCGCAGGATCAATTGCCTTCTGTTAAGATCAGGACCATCACGGGTAAGGAGGTGAATTTCAACGAAATCAGTAAATCAGATACTGCTGTTATCGTAAGCCTGTGGGCCACCTGGTGTGTACCCTGCATCAACGAGCTCGAGACTATTCATGACCAGTATGAAGAAAGGCAAAAGGAGACTCCTTTTAAAATGATTGCTATTTCAATCGATGATAACCGTACATCCAACAGGGTAAGGTCATTCGTGAAAGGAAAGGGATGGGATTTCGAAATATATCTCGACGTCAATAATGATCTGAAACGTGCGCTTAATATTAATGATGTACCGCATGTATTGCTGATCAAAAACGGGAAGATCGTTTACCAGCACAATGGCTATGTTCCCGGAAACGAAGAAGAGCTCTTCGACAAACTAAAATCTTTATAAACCAAATCTGCTCATGAGAAAATTCTGCGCACTGCTTGCATGCAGTGTACCTTTTTTATGTGCTTCACAGGAAACAAGAGACGGACATTTTTCCGGAGGTTTTGAATCCATTTCGCAATTCTACCACAAGGATGAAAAAATAAATGGTATTCTTCCTCAGGACAGGATCGGTTCAAATAATTTTTTGAAACTTGATTATACCTATCGGCAATTCAGTGCAGGTGTGCAATTCGAATCTTATTTACCGACGCTTGCCGGGTTTCCATTTTTGGAAAATGGAAGCAAGATCACAAACAAATATTTCAAGTATAGCGGAAATAAATTTTCTGTTCTTGTTGGAGATTTTTATGAACAGTTTGGCAATGGTCTTGTATTCCGCGCGTGGGAAAATCGTCAGATTGGGATCAATAATGCATTAGAGGGTGCACAACTCCAGGCCACACCCACACCTGGCATTTCATTCAAAGCAGTTTACGGAAGACAAAGAAAAATATTTGACCATGCAAACTCTGTTGTGCGTGGAGCCGATGTCACTTTTGATTTTGCAGATATGAAATCGGCAGAAAACCCTCCGATGACAAGGGTATCTGCCGGATTAAGTGTGGTGAGTCGATACCAGGTTTATACAGGACCAGACGATATTCCGGCAACAGTGAATGCTGGTGCAGTGCGATTTGATATCAGTGGGGGGTCGGCCTATTTAAATACTGAATTGGTTGTAAAGGGTCATGATCCACATGATGTGAATTTATTCGACTATACACATGGGAAAGCTCTCCAGGTAAATGCTGGAATTACAAAGGGAAAGCTTGGTATCAATGGCATATTTCGTTCATTGGAAAACATGGATTTCCGGGGTGAACGCGAGGCAATGGGAATTCTTGTTCCAGTGAATTTTATTCCCGCACTCACCAGGCAACATGATTATTTAACCACCAATATCTACGTGTATGCTGCCCAGGCCAATGGTGAAACAGGTGGTCAGGTAGATGTGTTTTACAATTTTGGCGGAAAGAATGGTGCTGATCTTTCAATTAATTATTCCCAGTACCAGGGATTGCCTAACAGCAATGGCTTTCTCTCTTTCGGAGATGAAAAATATTACCATGATTTCAATGTGGAGTTAAAGAAAAAATGGTCGGATAAATTCAATTCAACATTTGGTTACTATAATATTTTTTACAACAAATCAGTTGTTGAAGGTGGATTGTACGAAGATATCAAAGCACACATCGCAGTTGTGAATTCTCTCTGGCGGTATGCCAAAACCAAATCACTTCGCTGGGAGTTGCAACATCTCGCTACAAAACAGGACAAGGGTAATTGGGCTGCTGCTGTTCTTGAATTTGGTTTTGCACCTAAATGGACTTTCTCATTAAGTGATCTGTATAATTATGGTGAAACAGACATTCATTATCCAAACGTTGGGGGCAGTTATGCGAAGGGCGGATCGAGACTGAGCCTGAACTATGGCCGCCAGCGCGCAGGATTGTATTGTGTTGGGGGAGTTTGCCGATTTGTTCCGGCTGCAACAGGTGTGACTGCAACATTTACGACAACTTTCAACCGTTAATTAATCAAAGTTCTGGTTTTTACCAGCTCTCACTTTTTGGCAATTAACCATTCCCCATCTTCCAATGTAGTTGTTGCCATATTTAACGTAAGCAATAATATTACACTTCTGCACATTGTATGCGCTGAGGTTTACGCTATAATTTTTTTCCCACTGTTTTCCTGAAGCCTGGAATGATACGGGAATAATATCGCCTTCAGTGCCATTAATTAATTTTCGAAATACATTTTTATGTGGAAAATTTACAATAATAGACGGAATGAAAGGGGTATGAAAATTATGAAGAACACTGTCTTCAGTAACGACCAGTACAAGCTTTAATTCAATAGATGTATTTACATCAAATTTTACTTTTGAAACTATGTTGACTGTAGAACCTACAATTTGGGTTTCCAATGCAATCCCTAAGGGAGCTCTTAATGCGGCCTCTGGGTTAATTGTAATGTCTGGCTGTGTACCACCCGGAGTCCATATTCTTCTTCTGTTTATATGACTCATACAAATACTTTGATTCATAATTGAATTATGCAAAGCAATTGCATCTGCATTTTCCATCGAATCCCCTTTGTGAATTGTATTAAAAACACAAAAGGAAGTTCTATTGGCATATTCATCCATTTGTTGTATTGCCGGGAAGCAGATTGTAGAAGTGGACATGGCGAGATTCTCTACATACACTTTTTGAGTAAATGGTGATGGGGGTGGAGTAACTGCTGCAACAGAAATTTTATTTGATTCTATTCCTCCGATCACAGCACGGAAGTTCAAAACAATCGGTTGACTGTAAGTAAACTTATGATCAGAGATCGAAACATTTCCGTAATAAATTCCGGCGCTTTGGGTTACATCTTTTCCATCCTGATCCAATACTCTAAAAGTTGCTTCATCAAAATTATCTGCATAGATCACAGCCTTGTCCACAGATAATGACAAGGTGCGTACACCGGGAGGTGGAGGAGATTTGGTTTTTTTACATGAAACTATCAGTGTAAAAAAGCAATATTAATGAAGAGCAGTCTCATCCGAAAAAAGATAGAAAGAATTTCTATCAATTACAATTTTGATAGGTTTTTTATTCTTTCAATGTTTTCTTCTTTGCAGGAATACTTGGTGCCTGAAACCTGATGCCTAATTCCTAATTATGCAATTTCTTTCACCACGTTCGCAACCACCTGGCTCTTGCCTAGCGTATAGTAGTGCAGTACAGGAACTCCAAACTTGATCAGTTCCTTTGACTGATGAATAAGCCATTCGATTCCAACATGTTCTACCTCCTGGTCGTTCTTGCATTTCGTGATCTCATTTGACAGATCAGTGGGTATATCCACATGGAAGGTTCTGGGAAGAACCGTGAGTTGTTTTTTTGTTGTAATGGGTTTGAGGCCTGGGACTATTGGAACATTAATTCCTGCAGCCCTGCAGGTTTTTACAAAATCGCAGTATTTCTGTGTATCAAAAAACATTTGCGTTGTTACATATTCAGCACCCGCATCCACTTTTGCTTTTAAGAATTGAAGGTCTGTTTGCATGTTGGGTGCTTCGAAATGTTTTTCAGGGTATCCAGCCACACCTATGCAGAATCTTGTTTTCACCGGGCTTTTAAGATCTTCTTCCAGGTAAATTCCATTGTTCATATTCACAACCTGCTGAAGAAGGTCAAGTGCAAACCTGTGGCCGTCTGGCTCCGGTTCAAAAAATGTTTCATTTTTCGGTGCATCACCTCTCAGGACGAGTACATTGTCAACGCCAAGAAAGTTCAAATCGATCAACGCATCTTCCGTTTCTCTTTTGCTGAAACCACCGCAAATTAGGTGCGGCACCGCATCCACCTTGTAATGGTTCATAATGGCTGCACAAATAGCAACAGTTCCAGGTCGCTTTCTCACTTCAACTTTTTCAAAAGTCCCGTCAGTTTTTTTCTTGAACATCGTTTCACTGCGATGATAGGTCACATTGATAAATGCGGGTTTGTATTCCATTAATGGATCCAGGTGATCGTAAATCGCAGAAATGGCTTTTCCTTTCAATGGTGGGAGAATTTCAAAAGAAATCAGGGTACGTTTCGCATCCTTTGCCCCATTTATATGATCAATAACTTTCATCTTTTGCAGTAAAATTGGGTGCAAACATAACGAATGAAGGCCCAAGGTCCAAGCTTGCAGGGTCCGGGAAAAGGTTAAGACTAAAGCTTCAAAGTGAAATTCAAGGTTGGAAGTTTAGATTCAAAAAGTGAAAGGTGAAAAGTGAAAGGTGATATCTCCTCCATTTAGAATGCATACTACGAAGCTTTGGACATTGAATATTGACATTATCAATTGTTAATTATCATTCATCAATCAACCCACGTAGTATTTTTGATGAATGTCCACAACCATTCATACAGATAACCTGGTAAAGCGATACAGAAACCGTACGGTGGTAAACCATGTTTCCATTGAAGTGAAGCAGGGCGAGATCGTGGGTTTGCTGGGACCAAATGGAGCTGGTAAGACCACAACTTTTTATATGGTGGTTGGTTTGATCAGGCCAGATGAGGGCACAGTGCATTATGAAAACAATGACATTACCAAATTACCAATGTACAAGCGAGCAAAGGCCGGCATTGGTTATCTGCCGCAGGAAGCATCTGTATTTCGTAAACTGACTGTGGAGGAAAATATTATTGCAATTCTTGAAATGACGAAACTTCCTAAAAAAGAACAAAAAGAAAAACTTGAGTCATTACTTGAAGAATTCAGGTTGCAACATGTAAGAAAAAGTAATGGGGATGTGTTGAGTGGTGGTGAAAGAAGGCGTACTGAAATTGCACGCGCGCTGGCAACAGACCCCAAATTCATACTATTGGACGAACCATTTGCAGGAATTGATCCCATTGCGGTTGAAGATATTCAAGCCATTGTTGCCAGGCTTAAATTCAAGAATATTGGTATACTTATTACAGACCACAACGTAACTGAAACGCTCTCCATTTGTGATCGCGCTTACCTGTTGATTGAAGGGAAAATATTCAAACACGGAACTGCCGAAGAACTTGCGCAGGATGAAGAAGTTCGCAGGCTTTATCTTGGAAGGAATTTTGAATTAAAGAGGAAGGAATACCTTTTGCAACGCGAAATCCATGAATGATAACTCCTATTCATTTTAACCAATAACATACAGTCTTCGGAATAAAGCTTCGTAAATTGTGCATTGCACATGAAATTGCTAAGTCCTGCCATATCGAGACTTGCCCGATGGAGACTATGGGCTTTGGAACAATGGATGAATGATCCTGTTGCTGCGCAAAATCATGTGTGGCAGGATTTAATGGCATCAGGACAGTATACGGAATTTGGAAGAAAACATCAATTTTCATCCATTCAATCAATTTCTGATTTTCAAAAGGAAGTTCCCATCCACGAATATGAAGACCTGAAGCCATACATTGAACGCATGATGGCCGGAGAAGAAAATATATTATGGAATACTCCGGTTAACTGGTTTGCAAAGAGCAGCGGAACCACCAGCGATAAAAGCAAATTCATTCCCATCAGCGAAGAGAGTCTTAAAGAAAATCACTATCGTGCTTCGAAGGATGTTCTCACATTTTATTACACGCATAACCCCGACAGTGATCTGCTTACAGGAAAGGGACTTGTAATTGGCGGCAGCCACCAGATACACGCAGTGAATGATGAAATTCATTATGGAGACCTGAGTGCTGTTGTCTTGCAAAACACTCCATTTTGGGGACACTGGCTGCGCACCCCCGATCTATCAATTGCATTGATGGATGAATGGGAAAGTAAGATTGAAAAACTTGCTGAGACAACCATCAAAGAGAATGTTACATCGATGGCAGGAGTGCCTACCTGGTTGCTTGTTTTACTGCGTCGCATTTTGGAGATAACTGGAAAATCCAACATTTCAGAAGTATGGCCGAGCCTTGAATTGTATATGCATGGCGGTGTAAGTTTTGTTCCTTACCGGGAGCAATTTGAAAAACTGATTGGCAGGAAAATCAATTTCCTCGAAATAT
>CAZCKF010000002.1:9792-13072 GCA_964499155.1 uncultured Chitinophagaceae bacterium | reverse complement strand
TGAAGGATTTTTTGCAGCACAGGATGATTTAACACAGGAAGGAATGTTACTGATGGTTGATCATGGTGTGTTCTTCGAATTCATGCCGATGAATGCTGCAAAGAATGAAACCATTTTACTAAAAGATGTGGAGCTGGATAAAAATTACTCACTAGTCATTTCAACCAATGGTGGATTGTGGAGGTACCAGCTTGGAGATACCATCCAGTTTACTTCACTCAAACCATATCGTGTTAAAGTATCGGGACGAGTGAAATCATTTATTAATGCTTTTGGTGAAGAGTTGATTGTGGATAATACAGACAAGGCCATTGCGATTGCCTCAGAAAAATCAGGATCCATCGTTAATGATTATACAGCAGCACCACTGTATTTTTCAGAAAACGGAAATGGAGCGCATGAATGGCTGATTGAATTTGGAAAAATGCCAGATAATATCGAGCATTTTGTATATGAGTTGGACACTGCTTTGAAAAATCTCAACAGCGATTACGAAGCAAAACGTCACAAGGATATAGCGCTACGCATGCCTGTGATCCATGTTTTGAAAAATGGAATATTTAATGACTGGTTAAAAAGTAAGGGTAAACTTGGTGGTCAGCATAAAGTTCCTCGCCTGCACAACGATCGCAAAGTGCTGGAAGAAATTCTAACTATGTCAAAAACCTTATGAAATTTTTCATCTTCGTTGTTACTATTGTTATAAGCGTAGTAACCAATGCTCAATCGCTTAAGCTCGTTTCACATCCCGTTCGTACTAAAAAGCATTCATTTACATTAAAGGTCCCCGCAGGTTATGGAATCAGTGTAGCTGTTGAAGGATTGCATCGTCCCCGATTTTTTGCCTATAGCCCCGACAAAAGATTATTCGTTACAGACATGTACAATACATCAGACAATCGTCGTGGTCGAGTGATCATTATGGAAGACTGGAATGAAGCGGAAAAAAAATTTGAAAGAATAACAACATACCTGGACAGCCTGCACAATCCAAACCAGGTTGCTTTTTATTTTAAGAATGGCGTACCATACATATACATTGCGGAAACGGGAAAATTAAGTTATTACAGGTACCAACGTGGGGATGTAAGACCATCAACACCACCCACAGTAATTGCGACATTTCCGGATTACGGACTTGATTATAAATATGGCGGTTGGCATCTGACAAGAAGTATAGAATTTTATAAAGACAAATTGTATGTAAGTGTGGGCAGCAGTTGCAATGCATGTGTTGAAAAAGAAGAAGTTCGCGCAACAATTATTGAAATGAATCCTGATGGGACAGGGAAAAGAATTTTTGCAAGAGGCTTGCGTAATGCAGTGGATATTGAATGGGTCAAAGATCAGTTATGGGTTACCAATATGGGTCGCGACCTGATTGGTCCTGACAAACCAGAAGATCTTTTTCATACTGTTGTACGTGGTGGTTATTACGGATGGCCTTTTTATCTGCAGTACAAAAAACAAATTCTGCCTGATCCGCAATTCAAAGATTCTGTGCGAGCAGCTTTTGTGAAAAAACCACCTGTTGCTCCTTATGCATTTCTTGCACATTCAGCACCCCTTGGCATTGAGTACTTTTCTAATTTTTCAGATTCACTTTTAAATAATTCTTTTCTTGTCGCGCTTCATGGCAGTACCAGTGTATGGAGGCAGAGAGGCAATTCAGTTGTGCAAATGATGCCCAATGGAAAGTACCGTGAAATCGTTACTGGTTTTTTACAGGGAAAAACTGAGGATAAACGTTTTGGCAGACCATGCGACGTGATTCAACGAAGCGAGAATTCTTTTTTTATCAGTGATGATAAGAATGGAGTGATTTATTATGTATGGAAAATGAAGAATTAAAATTTTAGATCTAAGATGTTAGATTTAAGATTTGTGCGAACACCCTGAATAATTGTATCAACTTACAGCTTAAAGCTTACAGCTTACAGCTTCTTCAAATATTCAACCCCCCACAAACCGAAATCACCTGTCCGGTCACATAGCTTCCCATATCACTTGCCAGGAATAAACATGCATTCGCAATATCTTCTCCAGTTCCAAATCGACCTAGCGGAATGCCTGCCTTGTATTTTTCAGCAGCATCACCTTCTTTCAAATAATTGGTCATGTCTGTTTCAACAAACCCAGGAGCAATGGCATTGCACCTGATATTGCGACTACCGAGTTCTTTTGCAACTGATTTTGTAAAACCGATCACACCTGCCTTGCTGGCTGCATAACTGCTTTGTCCAGCATTGCCCATTTCCCCAATAATGGAGCTCATATTAATGATGCTTCCACTTTTTGCTTTCATCATTGGCCTGATTACCTGCTTGGTCATGTTGAATACACTTTTCAGGTTAGTCTGCATCACGTCATCCCATTGTTCTGCATTCATGCGAAGCAGCAGGTTATCTTTTGAAATACCAGCATTGTTGACACAGATGTCAACGGTGCCGAAAGTTTTTATTACATCATTTACAAATTCTTCGCATTGAGTAAAATCACCAGCATTGCTCCTGTATGATTTTGCTTTTACACCCATGCCGATAAGCTTTTGTTCAAGGGTTTTTGCTTTTTCTGCACTGCCTTCACTCACATATGTAAACGCGATGTGTGCGCCATGTTCTGCAAATTTCAATGCAATGGCTTCACCAATTCCGCGAGCCGCGCCTGTGACGATGGCTACCTTATTTGATAAATGCATGATTACACAGATTAAGACGGATTACACGGATTCTTCAATTCGAAAAATCTTTATGATTCGTATACTCTGAAATTCGAAAATACAATTTGAACTTTTATCAATTAAAAATAGCTTTAGAAAAAGTAATTGAACATCAACTGTTGCTGGACAAAATTGTACTTCAGTTGTGTAAATACTTTACCTTCCACAGCCGCGTATCCGTGTAATCCGTCTTAATTCATGTAATCAAGCTTTAGCTTTAAAATTAGCAATGGCCTTCCTGGTATACTCACTCAGCACGAGTGTTCCGCTGATTGCAGCACGTTGATAGAGTAATTCATCCCAGTGTTCTGTTCCTTTCCACAAAATGGTTTTTAATTCTTTCATTGCCTGTGCACTGGAGCGGGATAACTGTGAAGACAAACGGTGCAATGATTCATCCATGCTTTCTGTATCGGGATGTAATTCGGCGAACAGTCCTTTTCGTTTTGCCCATTCAGCATTGCGCCACATAGTAGCATCGATGGCAAGATTTGAAAAAGCCGATGAACCAATTCGGCGCTCAACAGCAGGACCCACGACAAAAGGTCCAATTCCTATGGC
>CAZCKF010000002.1:0-9782 GCA_964499155.1 uncultured Chitinophagaceae bacterium | reverse complement strand
TGGCAAGCTCACTCAATTTTACATCGGCACCTTCAACTGCAATGGCATAATCAACTGCCGCAGCCAGGCCAACACCCCCACCAACGCATTTTCCATGAATGCGACCAATGATAAACTTTGGGCATTTCCTGATCTCATTTATCACTCTGGCAAAGCCACTGAAGAATTCAATTCCCTGTTCGCGTGACGTTATAGATGCCAATTCGTCAAATGATGCGCCTGCACAAAATGCTTTTTCACCTGCTGAACGCAACACAATCACGCTCGTGTCGTCATCATTACCAGCCGCATGAATTTCCAGCGCAAGTTCATTTAATATTTTTCCGGGGAGGGAATTGCTCTGAGGATGAAAAAATTCAATGGTGGTTATCCCATTGTGTAATTCATTCTTTACATAGCCATCGTTGGATTGGTATAGCATCCCTAAAATTATTTAAGATTGGAGAATGAAGATTTTAGAATTTGAGTTTCTAAATCTTTTTGATTCTCAGGAATCATTCACAGATTTGAATGAATGTAACTTTCAAGGTGTGAAATTGTTTCTTTTTGTTCGTGTATGGTCTGCTTTACAACATCACTCATAGAAACAATGCCTGACAGTTCACCATTGTCAAATACGGGCAGGTATCTGACATTAAGATCCGTCATGAGTTTCATGCAATGGTCCACACTGTCATTGGCAGATATGCGTGGAAGGTCAACAGTCATGATCTCCGTTACAGGAGTTTCTGTCGAACTCTTTCCTTTAAGTACAACTTTACGCGAATAATCCCGCTCGCTTACCACGCCGATAAAATTTCCTTTGGTGTCGTTTACGATCACTGAACCAATGTTGAGTTCTGCCATGATTGTAAGCGCCTCAAGTACGGTTGAATCAGGAAGCACTGTCACTAATGATGTTCCTTTTCTTGCAAGTATGTCGGAAACTTTGTTCATGCGTTGATTATTTACTGGAATTTACAAAAAAGGCACAAGGTGGGAGTTGAAATTTTGAATGGGTTAATTGTGCTGCATGCCTGAATTTTCAACGAATGGCTCGTTTTTCTGGAAAGTTTTTTCCTTAAATCCCGTCGTTTTTTTCGGCGAAACCCGCAAATACCTGCAACTCGTCAGGCCACTTAAAGTGGCCTGACGAATGCTTCAGATTCCAGCAACTTCACGCACAAGCCCGCAATATTTGGTGTTTTCACCACCAATCACCCATTTTCCACTTTTTTTATTTCTCTCTAATTTCTTATTCCCTTCCACTCATCATTTCAACTTTATCAAATCATCCTAAAATTTCCCGAAGCATTAATTTCGGATATGAGCCAACCAGAATACATCTCTCATCTCAGCCGGGATAAAAAACTGAAAAAACTTGTTGAATCTCACGAGCCGGTTGAAATAAAAAAAAGAAAGAATATCCGCACGTATTTGTGTTCTTCCATCTTGAGCCAGCAACTATCCACCAAAGTGGCTGCCGTCATTCACAAAAGATTTATTGACCTGTATGGAGGCGAACCAACATCCCAACAGATCATTGAAACTCCTGATGCCACCCTACGGGGGATTGGACTTTCAAATGCGAAAGTCCAGTATGTAAAAAATGTTGCTCGATTCGATATCGAACATGGACTGGATACAAAGAAATTGTCGAAGATGTCGAACGAGGAAGTGATAGAATACCTGACACAAATCAAAGGCGTAGGCAGGTGGACTGCTGAAATGCTGTTGATGTTTGCTCTTGGACGCGAAGATGTTTTTGCCGTGGATGATCTGGGAATTCAAATAGCCATGCGCGCGATTTATAAATTAGATCCTGCAGACAAGAAAAAATTACGTGAGGATATGAATCGCATTTCTGAAAAGTGGACACCTTACAGAACTTATGCATGCCTGCATTTGTGGAGATTTAAGGATACACCTAAAAAATAATTTTATTCAGAGCTTGTTAGACGTTTCCAATAGCCAACAGCTAAAAGCTAACAGCTATACAATCACATGCTCCAACTTCTCCAGCACATTTTCATCAATAGTTGCTCCAAGCCCCGGCTGATTACCCAAGGTCATTAATCCACCGGTTCCATATTGTAATCCGCCGGATACAGGATCATCGGAAAACATCAAAGGCGTGTCGAAATCGCAATAAATAATGTGATCACTGGAAAGTGCAAGATGCGCTGCTGCAGTGATCGCAAGCCTGGATTCCATGAATGCACCGACCTGCATTTTTATGTTGGCCTGTTCTGCAAGACTTATTATTTTTCTTGCTTTGTAAATACCACCTGATTTGCCCAGCTTGACATTAATCAGATCACAGGCGCCAATCTCAATCAACCTTTTAGCATCATGATGATCACAACATGATTCATCCGCCATGATCTTAATGGGCGATTGCTTTCGGACTTTTGGCAACTTCATAAAATTCCACCGCGCAATAGGTTCTTCACAATGCTGGATATTGTATTGTTCGAGGGCAATTAATGTTTCGATAGCAACTTTTACTTTCCAACCCTGGTTTGCATCAATCCGCAATGGGATCTTATTTCCAATTGCCTGGCGAATGGAATGAATCCTTTCAACATCAATGGATGTTCCTTCACCAAGCTTGACCTTTATTGCAGGAAAGCCGCGGGTTACATATTTCTCTGCATCAGTTGCCATTTTTCCAGGCTCTCCAATACTCACGGTCATATCAGTGTGCAAAGGCTTTTCGTTTTTCCCACCTAAAAATTTATAAAGCGGTACTTCCTCATGTTGTGCAGCGATGTCATAGAGCGCCATATCAAATGCGCTTTTAATACTCGAATTGCCAAACATCAGTCTGTCCATCGCGCGGGTACATTCTTTAATATCTAACGAATTTTTTCCCTTTAGTATCCTGGCGAAATATTGTCCTACTACAAAACAGGTATCAATGCTTTCCCCATTAATCGTCATGTAGGGGCTGCATTCACCAAAACCGGTAATGCCCCGGCTGGTACGGATCACAACGATTACATTTTCTGCTTTTTCAATTACTCCAAGGGAAATAACAAAGGGCTGGGTGAGGGGTATGCGTAACTTATAAATTCCAATGCTGGAGATCAACAATTCCTTCATTCTGATCAATTAATTAACAACAAATGTAATTTTTAGCATGATTTGTGGTTTTAATAGGATATGAAACGTATCCACCAATTATTCATGTTGATGGCTTTTACAGCCATAATGGTGTCTTGTAAAAAAGATGTTGATGAACTTCCTCCGGCAACTCAAACTGGAGCAAATACTTTTGGTGCAAAAGTGAATGGAGAATTCTGGGTTCCTGCAAAATTCGGGATTGCACCTGGAGCTGATATCCTGGAAGCACGATATCTCCCAAACAGGGACATTATAATCAATGCAAGGAATTTATCGGCATCACCGAATGAAACTGAATTTGAAATTTATTTAAAGAAT
Organism: uncultured Chitinophagaceae bacterium; assembly: GCA_964499155.1. Classification (GTDB taxonomy): domain Bacteria; phylum Bacteroidota; class Bacteroidia; order Chitinophagales; family Chitinophagaceae; genus CAZCKF01. The sequence continues at coordinate 6,359 of CAZCKF010000002.1, read as the reverse complement.
GTTGTCTCTCCTGGTATTTATCCACTAAACTCAAATTCTGGAAAGTGGCCAAATCATACTGGTAACTATTTGTATTACGTTAAACGTACTGTTACACCAACAAGTGAATGGTTTACGACGTCTGCTTATACTGGCCAGATTGAGATCACAAGAACAGATACTGTAAATAAAATTGTTTCAGGTCTTTTTCATGCAACAATGGTGAATATGTATGATGTTACGCAAACTATGCAGGTGACGGAGGGAAGGTTTGATGTGAAGGTGGACTAGAAAATTTCAAAATTTCAAAATTTCAAAATTTCAAGATTTCAGGATTTCAAGATTTCAGATTTCAGATTTCAGATTTCAGATTTCATCCCGGCTGAGAGGGAACAAGATAACTTCGTAAGTGATAATAGGGGAGTTAATCGAATAAAATTCTTACACCAATATGCGCTGACAATAAAAGTGGCGCATTGTCATTTCGCAATAAATATTTGCTTGGGTATTCAGTTGTTGGGATCATCAATCTACCCTCTCCATACATGAAGACATCAATACCTATCGGGATTTCATATCCTGCAGACAGATCCAACGTAAGTCTTTTGAATTTTCCCTTGCCGCTGACGGGTGTTTCAGGTAAATTATATAGGGAAGTATCAACTGCTGAAGTGAATTCGTTCGTAACGCTTCCTGCGAGTAAACCAAGTCCTGCTGTTCCATACATTGCCCACCCGCCATCCTGGTTAAACGTTCCGTAAAAATATTTTTTTAGTCCAAGCGAAAAATGCTTGAAAGCGATTTCACTCCTGTTGGTAAATTTTAATTGATTTGGTTGCGTGAGTATCGATTTTGCAGTTGCAGTTAATTCATGTTTGAATTTTCCCGGAGTATAATAAGAGAAGTTGACGAACGCGCCATTCTTCGGCGTAAAATGGAAATGGGCATAGGTCGTGTGACCAATGGCCCAGAATCGTTGATCCTTTTTAAAACTTTTCAGGAATGTGAGGTCAGTGGCAATACTGATCTGCGTACTTTGAGAGGTACTTTTTTCCTGTGCAAAGGAAAAATTGAAACAAAAGATCACAGCAAATATGGTTGATTTGAATTTCAATCTACATGTGGTCGTGCCGATGCTGCAGCGACATCGTTTTCAAAAAATTTAAAAAAAGAAAAGCCACCTGAGCACCGATGGCTTTTTTAATTGAAATTATTTTACAAGTTTTAATTCTTTGATCAGGTGTGATGCTCCACCCAGTTTGTCGATACACCAGAGCACATATCTTATATCTACATTGATGGTTCTGTTGAGATCTTTATCAAAGGCCAGTTTATGACTGAGGGCTTCATAGTTTCCGTCAAATGCCAAACCGATCAGTTCACCATTACCATTCAATACCGGTGATCCGGAATTACCTCCCGTAATATCATTGCTTGAAATGAAACCAACAACAAGGTCATTGGTTCGCTTGTCAATGTACTGACCAAAATCTTTCTTCTTTATTAATTCAACAGCGCGTTGTGGCATGTCGAATTCATAATCGCCGGGTTTGTATTTCTCCAGCATGCCTTTCGCTGTGGTAACATAATCGTAAACAACAGCATCTCTTGGTTTGTAGGGGCGCACCTGACCATAGCTTACACGCATGGTAAACGTCGCATCGGGATACATCACCTTGCCTGGATTCATTTCCATTACACCTTTTAGGTATAATCGACCGAGATCATTGTTCTTTGTTACGAACTGTGAATACATCGGCTGGTATTTCGATGTATAATTTTTCAGGAAGGTGGATGCAAGATTAAATGCAAGATCTTCCTGCAATTTTGCAGCATCAGGATTTCTTACAAATTCATTCCACTTATTGTCATCGAATATCATGGTGTTTTCAAAAACCGCTTCTGCATATTTTCTATATGTTGATTCTTTATCAAGTGCACCATAATTATTTCTGAGTGCATTATAAAATCCAACCGGATGTTGATCCTGCGGCACATCCTGGTAATACATTCTCAATACTGCTGCCAGTATGTTGAGGTCAGAAGGTTTGTTCTCGTGTTTCAGAAAATTAGTCCTCGCTGTGGATGCAGCATCAATTGCTTTTTTTGTATCAGCTGCGGATGTTCCCGATTTTACCAAAGCATTTTCTACCTGTTGTAACGTGGATGCATATGCAAGTAGGGGTGATCCAAAAATTCCTTCATTTATGTATACACGATGTTTTGCGTAAGGTTTCCATGCTTCATAAGCTTTTGCCCAGTCGGTAAAACTGTTTTGGTATTCGGGCCGGTTGCTCGCCCACTTTACCCATGCTTCTTCAACTTTTTGTTTCTGTCCGTACACATCATACTTCATTAATTGTTTTGTCTCTCCATCATAAAATTTCCAGTAATTCGCAATGCTTGCATAATCAGAAGCAAGCTGCAGTTTAACAGCAGGATCTTTTTTCATTTCTTCAAACATGTATTTCAACCTCATGTCGCGCAACTTTACCAGGGTTGGATTATTTACCTCTGTTGCGAGTTGAACTCCGTAAGAAGTTTCATATCGATTTGTGCTGCCTGGATATCCGTAGATCATTGCGAAGTCACCTTCTTTTACACCTTTCAATGAAACAGGAAGAAACCATTTTGGTTTCAGCGGAACATTATTAGCTGAATAATCTGCAGGCTTCCCATCAGGACTCATGTATACACGGAAAACAGAAAAATCGCCTGTATGACGTGGCCATTCCCAATTGTCTGTATCACCACCAAATTTTCCAACGCTTTCTGGTGGTGCACCCACGAGACGAACATCTTTGTATCTCTGGTAAACGAATACAAGAAACTGGTTGCCTTTAAAAAGACTGCTTACTCTTGCTTCAATATTTTGCGCGGGGTCAGAATATTTTCTATTGATGTTGCTTAGAATAGCCGACTGACGACTTCCTCTTTCAGTTCCTGATAGTGTACCCAGTGAATCAAGTACCAGTTTTGTAACATCTTCAATGCGCAACAAAAATTGAACACTCAACCCCTGTGCGGGAATTTCTTCGCCGCGACTTTTAGCGTAAAAACCATCTTTTAAATAATTGTGCTCCATCGAGCTTGCTGATGCAATAACATCATAGCCGCAATGGTGATTTGTAAACAACAAACCCTGGCTGCTGACAATTTCTCCTGTACAACCACCACCGAATATTACAATCGCATCCTTGATCGATGGTTTGTTGATTGAATAAAGTTGTTCTTTGGTCAGCTTCAGGCCTTTTTTCACCATGTCATTATACACCTGCTGTCCAAGCAGGAGTGGCAGCCACATGCCTTCATCCGCAATTGCGCGGATTGCCATAACGAAAACAAGTGCAATCGTTAAAAAGAATCGTTTCATATTTCAGCGTTTTGAACTACAAACCTAATTTAAAATAGGGCTCAGTAAATCAGGTGGGAATGGGTCAGGGCAAATTCACTTTTCCGGTTCAGCCATGGCAATAAAAATGGCGGCGAAAAACATGATAAAAATATTGCCAATGATCATATACAATGCGAAGTATTCAGCGTCAGGCAAATAACCTGTAAAAAAAGCATAAAGTGAAAAAAGGATTCCCGCTGCAATGGGTATAAAAGCTGCAATGCGCCAATTATTTTTTGGCGCCATTTTGGCCTTCATATATAACCTGTGATATCCATAACCAAAAGCCAGATAGGGCAGAAGGCCAATAAAATAGGAGAGAACTTTTTCCAATTTTGAGATGAGTAATTAGATGTTAGAAGTTGCTTACAGCAGATTTCATTTAGCTGATTATCAGATCCGCACAAATATAAGTGCAGACGTTAAGCCTTTTGCAAAATAAGTCAACGTTCAAAATAGCAAACAACTCCGCGAGTGCAGAACGATGAATTTCTACTTTAACGACCTTTATTGATCTCCTCGATCAACTGATTCAACATGGGGTGCTGCATCAATCTTTTGTCCATGGCATTCAGCAGGTGTTTTGAAATCACCCAATTCATCGAATAGTTCTCATCGTTGCGATAATAGAGATTGATGTCGCTGTAATTACCACCAATAGAAGATAGGAAATTCTCAAGCCGAAGATCATTTACAGACGTTTGGGTTCCATAACTTCCGATGAGCGTTTTAATGGGAGCAGCTACATCATTAATTAGTGGATGAACTTTTTTTAGTGAACCTATACCAACTGGTTCATTGGTAATGTGCAACACATGAAACCTGATCTTGTCCTTGTGTGTTTGCGGAAATGGTCCGAATTTAATTGCCTGGCTCAACCCTGTCAGCATTTCGTTTACAACACCAGCGCCCGAGTTATCAAAATATCCGCCATCAACAAAGTATAGTGGACGTTCGCGTTTGTATTCATCGATTCCATCAATGCGACCAGCGGGACTCACATAAGGAAAACTTGCACCGAGAACAACTGCAGAACTTAATTTGATATCCTTGCCTGGTTTCAGACAATTCAACAGATCCAGTCGTCCATTAAAATGTTTTCCTGAAATGCTGGCTGTGCTGATAACAGCGGGTTTGCCATCCTGCATTCGAGTGGTATTGATGCACAGAATGGGTAGGCTTTGTTCCGTTTGATTTTTCTGGCTAACCAGGTTTGTAAAACCAATCGACAATTTTTCATGCATTCGATGTCCGGGAGCAGTTTCTAGTGAATGTGCCAGAGCAGCAGCACGATCGTAAATTTTATTAGTTGGAATAATGTACCTGAACATATCAGGCCCAAGCAACCGTGCAAGTGTATACGAAAGGAAATCCTGTTTCAAATAATTCTTACTTGCTGATAAAAATGTTGATTCATCACTGACAGAGTTCTGTTCATTTCGATTTCGCAACAATGAATAGAATGTTGCATTACCCACACTGCCTCCTGAAGCACCGGAAAGTGCAAACAAATGTTTTGAAAATTTACCTGCAGTTTCATCTTCCATACGCGCAAGTGCTGAGGCAACCCAATAGCCAGACCTTGAAGCACCACCATCTGCCAAGACCAGATATACAGGAAAGGATTGTACAGCAGGATCATTCAATATTGCCTGTCTGTCGGGATGATTTAACCATGAAGCAAAATATTGTTCAGTCGTTTGCCTGTTTGCAAACGAAATATTGGCATTTTCAATGTCTTTCAATTTTGTATAATGAGGTTCACCCAGCTTACCCGCGATGATCGCGATTCCAATTAATACAATATGGAAATTGAACCGTTGTAATACAGAGCAGGCAGAAATAAAATTTCCTGCACCTAATAAAACGGAGAAAGCAAGTAATGCGAGTGGGAAAGAGCTGATTTCACGGGCGAAGGCATTGAAAAACACAGCACCGATATAGATCAGGAGACCAACGGCAGATGCAATAAGAAATAATTTATAATACTGTTTATCTTCTTCATCTTTCACAAGATTTCTAAATCGATTTCTGAAAGAAGAAGTGGAAAGCTGCTTTCTTTCGTGCGTGTTTTTTTGAAACATCGCTTTGTTTGCTGCAGCGATTATTTTACTTCTGATAATCAAAAGCAATACAAGTCCAGGTTGCATCAACAACATCAAACTAATCAGAGGCCAGAATGCGCGACCGGGAAAGAAATACTGAAAGATCATGACTAGCGCGGTAGCTGTCAGCAAGACTATATAAGTTCCAAATCTCCATTTGTTCAGCCATTTTAATTTTTTCTGATCACCTCCTGTTCTGTTTGTTAGTTTATCAAGCTGGCGATAAAGAAGGAAATAATATGGGAAACTTAAAATGAGCAATGCATAACACAATCGAGTTGACATTCTTGGTAGTGAAGGATGATCAAGTTGAAAAAATGCAAGTGTAACAATTGTAAGACATGTAAATGCAAGAATGCGTGGTCCCTGCACACGTATCGTGGTCCATACCGGCACTTCTTCTGGCTGTTGCAAATATTTTGCTTTTGCAACAATGCGAGTAGAATACCAGGTCATATACACCCAGTAGAAAAGTGCAATGATGAAATATTTATAGGTAACTCCATTTTCCCATGTGATGATCATGAGATCTTTTCCCTGTGAAAGTGTCCAGAAGCAGGCAAAGGTGAGCAGCAAAAAAACAATTGCCGGGAAGAAAAGCCAAACTGCTTTGAAAAGGCTTCGCCAAAAATCCCCCGTAACAAAATGACCGATGGATATGATCTTATTCTGGTCATTGGTGCGCTTTCCAAAAAGCGAATCAATCACTTTTTCACTCACGGATATTTTTTCTACAACCAGGTTTGTATTGCCTTTTTCACGGATTTCCATATGAACATTTTGAACAATATAATCAAGCGGCAAAAGAAATGCAATGGCCTGTTAATAGTATTATTCGAAAATGTCCAATAAAGCTTCAAGATTTAAGCTCTTGGAATACT
>CAZCKF010000001.1:1056-40783 GCA_964499155.1 uncultured Chitinophagaceae bacterium | reverse complement strand
ACTAATGAGGGAATACCTGGTGTTACAAAATATGCCTATCGGCGACCAGGTGAAAAAGCAGCAGATTCTTGACCTGATTTTCGATGATGTGAAAAAGGTTGGTGATGCAGCAATGAAAAGAATTGACATCATGTCTTTGGAAGCAGTGAGCACGGGCAAGATCAGTCTCACCGTTACCAATAACCCAGATGGTATTGTTCTTGCAAATCCACTGGACCTGTTAATGCCGGCAGGCAATAAAGTGAATGCTGCAGTCAACTGGACAGGATCTCCTACCACGGCAAAACCGATAACAGATATCCAGGGGATCGTAAATGCAGCCCGCGCACGCGGAATTTCTTTTGGCAGAATTCTTATGACCTGGAATTCATGGTATGCATTCATTGCAACCACACAGGTTCTTGATCAATACAGTGCTTTCCTTGGCCGTACCGGAAATAATAGACTGATTCCTACAATGGAAACTGCCAATGATTACCTGAGGAAACAAAATCTTCCACCAATTGAAATAGTTGACCACACTATCGGTATTGAAAAAGATGGTGTGATTTCAACGATCAGTCCATTCGAGGATACAAATATTGTTTTTGTACCAGCTGGAAAACTTGGCACCATTCATAATGCATTTGCTATTGAAGACCTGAAACCTCTTCAGCAGATCAGTTATGCAAAATTCAATAAAGCACTTATTTCAAAATGGGGAGATAATGATCCATGGCAGGAATTCACAAAGGTTGAACTCAACGCAATGCCTGGCTTGGATTCAATTGACGGAATATACCTGTTGTCTCGTACAATAGCGTTCTAAAGTTCTTTGAACCATGACGAAAAAGGAAGCATTATCGGCAGTTCTACAAGTGACTGTTCCGGATAATACTCTTGAAAAAGCATTGCTTGATCAGGATATTACCGGCGCTGATGCATACACTGCAGATGATGCAACTGAAATCGACCTGGCTGCAATAGCTGTTTTGGAAGGGTTACTATCAGTGGCCGATGTGAGTGAAGGGGGCTTTTCAATAAAGTATGATCGCAAATCGATTGAATCAAGACTCTATTATTTATCATCCAAGCACGGTCTTGTTGCTAAAGGTCAGCCCACAATATCCAGCAAAGCAGTATGGTAAAGCAGTATCCTCATAGAGCTGTTTTTTCAATCGTTGACAATAGCACCCAGGATGGTAATGGTAATTGGACACCCGGGCTAATCTCTACAGAAGAACATAGCTGTCGAGCAGAGCCATCAAGTGGTAATGGATTTATCACCGGACAAGGTGGTTCCAAAATAAACTACGACTGGATCCTTTATATGCCATTGCCAATTCCACCAATCCAGATAGGAAGCAAAGTGGAAGTGTTTGATGAAAATAATGAGCTGAAAGTTTCCGATTCCGTGAAGCGTGTGAATAAAGCCCAGTTAAATGCAAGAGCATGGCTGTAAGTCTGAAGCCTAAGTTTACGAAAGAGCAGATCGTTGAAATAATGAAAGTGCGGGTGGAGCGAATTGAAAAAGCGATCATCCTTAGGTTGAAAAGGGCAGGAGAAAATTTTGTAAAAAATGCCCGCGACAATGGAACATATAATGATCGGACGGGAAACCTAAGATCATCAATTGGATATGTAGTTCTTAAAAATGGTGTTCAGCAAAGTCAAAATTTCAGGCAGGTTGGCAAAGGAAAAGATGGCCCGCCGACTGCAAGAAATGTGATTGATGAAGTGAAGGGTAAGTTTCAACAGGGCTATGTTCTTATATGTGTGGCAGGAATGGATTACGCAGCAGCTGTTGAATCGAAAGGACGCGATGTGATCACTGCCTCAAGTCACCTGGCAGAAGCGGAACTGAAGGAAGCAATAGGACAGCTGGCAAGAAATATTGCGAGGACGCTATGATCACAACATTTGACCTTACAGACATCATTTATCAGAAGATAAAAAATAGTTCTTTGGCTTCATCCATAACGGGAAAAATTTATAAGGACCAGGAGCGACCATTAAATAGTACGACGGAAGATGTGGTGATCAATACGCTGGGAATTAATAACCTGCAGCTGCAACAATCGGTCGTGAATGTGAATGTGTTTGTTCCGAACCTGGCTCAGAATTATGGTGAATTGCAAAATCAGGCAATGCCGAATTTCCCAAGGCTGAAAGCGCTGGCCGCTATAGCAATCACCGCGCTAAAAAATACTTGGTCAGGTGATTACAATTTCGATGTTCAACAGCAATTGCTGATTCAGGATCCTGATACAAAGGATCATTACATAAATATTCGACTTGATTTTTATAATATAAACATTTCAAATTAACTACAGATGGCAAAACATACTTTTGGATTGGCGAGCGTAGAAATGGGTGCCATAGCCGGTGATGGTGGAATGGGTACGTCGCTGGCAGCCGTTGGCGAAACAGTATCTGAAACTGCTGCACTAACAACCGAAGAACCTACAGTAACAGATTTCCCGATTGAAGAGTCTGACTCGCCAATTGAATCTGTTGTTACAACTCCTGGTACCGTAACTCTTGCATGGAGCAGCTATAATGTTGATGCCGATCAGCTGGTAAAATTCTTTGGAGGTACTAAGGTTACCGGTCCTCCTGTGAAGTGGCAGGCTCCCGATGCGTTCCCTGATGTTGAAGTTTCTCTGAAGGTTACAGACAAAAAAGGTCATGTGCTAGAATTGCCAAGAGTAAAAGTTCGCCCGAAACTGAGTCTTTCATTTACAAAAACAAAACTCGGCCAGATCGACCTGGTAGCGACAATTTTGCAACCTACTAAGGCCGGGGAAAAAAGAATCACTATCACATACGCTTAAAGAACAATATCATTTATATAAAACCAAGGCCCCTGGACAAAGGGGCTTTTTTTAATATATGGAAACAAACTTCAAAGAAACTTTATCGACTGTGGCAGACGCAACGCTTGCGCAGCCAATAACCATGGAGGTTGATGTAATACCTCAAGGGTGGTTACACAAGCTTTTGCAAAAATGGGGCGTTAGAGACAAAAAAAGGGTCTTTACGCTTCGGCCGATTACACTTGGGAATCTCATGCGGATATCACGGATCCTGCTGGAAATTGATATTAAAAAGATCCTTGATAGTGGTGTAAACTTTCTTGAAGGAAGTTACCAGGCAATGGATCAGCATTCCGAAAAGCTGGCTGAAGTGGTCGCAATATCTATTACTAATCGCAAGGATAAGCCTTCCAGACGGTTGATTGAATTTATCTGTAACAACTTTACTTCTACGGAGCTCGTAGGTGTAATTTCCATTGTTATCAAGCAGATGAATGTTTCAGGTTTTATGACTTCTATAATCTCGATCCGCGGGCTGACGATTCTGGAACCCGCTGGCGAGGTGAATCCGGAGGAGCAGGGGAGTCGGATAGCCCCTGGTATTTTATCGGCGGCATCATAAAGTATTACCGATTCTCCTGGGATTTTGTTTTCTGGGAAATCAGTTTTGCAAATTTGAATATGCTTCTCGCAACAATACCGAAGTATGACGATGAAGGAAAGCCTGAAAAAAATAAAAAGGGAATTAAAGCTGAAGGGGTTGATGAATTAGCTCATCTATTAGATTTATAAATATGGCCGTTAATGTAAATGGTGGTCCGCTTGAGTTTGATGCCGTAATTAACAATGCTCAATTTCGGGCGCAGATCGATGCCATTGAACGGTCCCTGAAAGGATTGACAGCTACTGCAGAAAGAGAATCCAAATCAATCAATGGTCTGGTACGGACGGCAACTGCAGCACTTGCTTCCTACGCCACTTTTAGTGCTGCCGGCAATTTCATCAGTGATATTATTCGGGTACGTGGCGAGTTTCAACAGTTAGAGGTGGCCTTTCGCGTGATGCTTGGCAGTAAGGCGGAAGCAGATAAACTTTTGGCTGAACAAGTGGCTCTTGCTATCAAGACTCCTTTTACATTACAGGAAGTAGCCACCGGTGCTAAACAGTTGTTGGCCTATTCATTCTCGGTCGATGAGGTAACTGATACGTTGAAAGTTCTTGGCAATGTCTCGGCTGGTGTCGGAGCTCCTCTTGGCGATATCGTTTATTTATTCGGGACATTAAAAACGCAAGGACGAGCATTTACAAAAGATATCACACAATTTACTTCCCGCGGTATCCCGATCATAGCAGAGCTTGCAAAACAATTTGGTGTTGCTGAAAGCGAAATTTTCGGGATGGTAGAAGCTGGTAAAGTTGGATTTCCAGAAGTTGAAAGAGCGTTCAAATCCATGACCAGTCAGGGAGGATTGTTCTTTAATTTGATGGAGGAGCAATCTAAAACGCTGACCGGTCAGATCAGTAACCTCAAAGATGCATGGCAGTTAATGCTTAATGATATCGGTAAATCCCAGGAGGGTACATTTTCCGGAGCAATTTCAGTAGCTACCTCTCTCGTTAAGAATTATCAGAAGGTTCTGGATATATTGAAGGTTCTCGTGTTAACATATGGGACTTATAAAGCTGCTTTAATTGCCAGTACTGCCCTTACAAAGGTTTATGATGTTGCTACCAGGAGCCTTTCAATAACTCAAACATTGCAAGCAACTGCTGCCACAATTGCCGCTCGAGCGAATGACTTACTTAACAAGACTCTTCTGGCAAACCCTTTTGCATTAGTTGCTTCGGCACTTGTTGGACTAATTGCGGCATTTAAAATATTTGGCAGAGAGGTTTCCCTTGCAGAGAAGCAACAAAAAACACTCGCTGATATTACCGATGAAGCTGCAGAAGCAACAGAAAAAGAAAAGCAAACCCTTCAACAACTGATCGCCATCGTTAAAGATGAAACTGCATCGAAAGCTGACAAGGAAGCAGCAATGCGGAAGATCAACTCCCTTTCACCAGAATACTTGGCTAATATTACGCAGGAAGAAATTAGAACAGGTAAAGCAACTGCTGCTATCGATGAATATATAAAAGCCCTTGATCGACGCGCTTTAGCAACTGCAGCTGAAAATGAAATTGCTCGCCTTGCTACAGAACAAAGAAAAGCTCAAACTGAAGTATTGAGGTTACAGGGAAGAGGAGCTGATAAGTTACCACTAATATCAAGTCGTGATGCAGCATTGGAACATGCCCGGTATAAAGCAGCCGTCTCTGCAGTAGAAGAGTATGGGCAGACGATTGAAAAAGTAAAAAATACTTATGGTGACGAACTGAAAAGTAAATTAATTGGAGAGCCAAAAAAACAGGGCGCAACACTTCGGACCATCGCTGTTATCGATGAAGAAATAAAAGTGCTTCGCGAAGAGCAGCGGACCAGGTCCGATACTGCAGAAAAAAGAATAAACTATGATAAACAGATTAATAAATTAGAGAAAGAGCGAGCTGCCATTGCTGGAGATAAAAAAGCAGACAAAGCCTTCGCCAGGGAAACTAATGAACGTCTGGAAGAATTGCAGCGACTCAGAGAATTAATAACCGAGGCTGAAATTGATGCTAACCGGTCAGGACTACTTAAAGAAGAATCTGCACTCGATCGGATTAACGAGAGATACGATGATCTTCGAAACAAAGCTAGGGAACTAAAAGCAGGAGAATCAGATTTCAAACGTATTGAAGCCGCCAGGACCATCCAGCTGGGCAATGAAAGAGTGAAACAGGAACTGGAGATTTTTAAAAAGGGGATAGATGATCAAAAAGCAGTGTTCGACCGGTTCGAGGAATACAAATTACAATTTGGAATAGAGCAAGCGCAGAAATTGATGGGCTCTGAAACTGGCGCCGCCATTGATTATCTTGATTTCCTTCATTTGGAAATAGAAAAACTTCAGGATGATCGCTCAAAAGCTGCTGACCAAAAAAGGCTGGATATCAGTGATGCATATTTAAAAGCAGAAAAAGAAAAACGGGAAAGAGAAGTAGCTCTCCAAGCCGAACAATACGCTCAGCTTTTAGAAGAAACACAAACCTATAATGTAGCAAGGGCTGCCATCAATAAAAAGTATAACGCTCTTGAAAAAACTCTTGATAATAACCGTGGTCTTCCAGATTTCGACGCACGTAAAAAATTATTGCAGCAAAATCGTGCTGATGAATTGAAGGAGCTGGATAATCATCTGTTGCGTCAAAGCGATTTATATAGGAAGCTAAATGAAGATATTATTGGTTTCTCCAGGGCTCAATTGAAAACAAGGGCTAATGATCTTCGAAAGATTCTGGAGAAGGATTTATCTCTCACTCCGGAAATGAGAGCTGCCATCATTAGTTACATCGAGCAGATTCAAAATCTATTTGATGAGACAAGCCAAGGAGCACTTGATAATATTAAACTACAAAAAACAGCTCGTCAGATAGGCGAAATTGCGTCTGGCATGAGCCACGCTGCAGGAGCTGTAAGAGAACTAAATGTTGACCTCGCCGATTCCCTTGAAACAATGTCCAGGCTTACTGATGCTGCTGCTTCTGCTGTAAGTGCTATAGGCTCCTTTAAGCTGGGTACAACCGAAGGAAATGTTTCCGGCATCGGGTCTGTGATATCCTCTATATCAAGTATTGTTTCCGCCATTGGCCCAGCCATCCAATCTAAAAAAGTTGCTGAGAAAGCCATCCTTGATTTCCAGACTAGGTTAATGGTCGGTGAACATGAAATGAATGAAATTCTTCGCGAACGTGCCAGAGAGCAGGTTAAACTCAATAAACTGAAATTGGATGGATTAAAGGATGAACGAAAACTGTTGCAGGAACAGGCTGCGATTGCAAAGAAACAGTACGAGGACATTTTTAAGCAGCTGCAAGGTGAAACCTTTGTTACCGGTTTAAAAAAGAAAGGCCCTGGTCTCGGCACATTACTATTGGGAGGACTTGCCGGTAATCTGAATACCCGGACAAAGGAGATTCGTGAGTCCCTTGTCGGAAAGACATTTGAAGAGCTGGAAAAATTATTTATTTCTGATCAGCTCACAGGTAAAGCAAAAGAACTTTTTATTCAGCTTCAGAAAATTAAGCAGGAGGGTGCCGATATCGATGCATTGTTAGCTGAGAATGCAAGAGCATTCCGGGAAGCATTAACAGGAACTACAGCTGACAGCATCGTCGATTCCATTGTTGCGGGGTTCAGCGAGGGAAAGAGATCGGCGGCTGATTTTGCTCAATCTTTCGAAGATCTTATGCGTAATGCAGTTTTGCAGTCACTGAAATTCCAGGCGCTGGAGAAGCCATTGCAGAAATTTTATGATGAGTTTGCGGCCGATGCTGAGAGTGGATCCATGCTTACTGAAGAAGAGATCCGAAAACTTCGGGAGAATTTCAATTCAATTATTGGGGATGCAGGTAAAAAGTTCGAAGAATTGCAAAAAATCACAAACGTCAATTTCCAGCCTGGCACGAATGGAGGAAATGCGCTATCCGGTACTATTAAAAGTATCACTGAGGAAACAGGGAATTTGCTGGCAGGTCAAATAGGTGGAATGAGGCTTACAGTCCTTGACCAGTTGAAGATCGCTACATCTTCATTAACTGTATTGCAAGGTATTGAAGCAAATTCTGCCAGGCTGTTATCGAAATTTGATGCCTATGAAACTGGATTAAAAAAATTGCGCGTTGAAATGTAATTGAAAATGGCAGCAGATGCATCAGGATATTGGTTTTTAGATGGCATTGACCTATGGACCTCTTTCGGCATGCTGATCGAGGAGGGCAGTGCCAATCTGTTGCGGTATCCTCCGAAAAAAGAAAGCATCACTCATGACTGGATGGATGCTGATGGTATCGAAGTAGATCTTTCCAGGGTGTTCTTTGGTCCCCGCGAGATTCCACTGGTGATGGGTATCATCGCTTCTTCGGAAGAAGACTTCTGGTTAAAGCATAATGCATTCATTTCGCAGCTCACACAACCAGGGATCCGAAGATTAACAATCAGCGCCCATGGAGAAAGATCTTATTATATCTATTACAAAGAGTGCAACAATTATAATCCGGTTAAAGCACTACAGGGAAAAGAGGGAGCAAGGTTTGTAGGAGCGAAATTTACAGTTGTAATTGTAGAACCTAAACCAGACATTGATAACACTCACGTTTTTATAGTTGATGAAGATGGGAGGTTTCTAATCACATGAAATCATATCTAATTGATAGGTCGATCGGAGGTAAAGAATTGAAGAATTTTCTTGAATTCACAGACCTACATCCCGATGATCCGTGGGACATCTACATTCAATGTCCTGGAGGGCAGGTACTGTTCACAGATTGCATCAGGTTTAAAATCAATAACCATAAACCCGGGGTGCGACTGATTTGCATGTCTGCATATAGTTCAGCATTCCACCTTTTTTATCTGGCAGAAGTAGAAAAGATTCTTATTTATGGCGCCATGGGAATGATTCACTTGGGATCAGTAAAGCTGGATATCAATAGCAAACAGCGCCCAACAACTCTTGAAGACGCTGCACATTTAAGAAATGGTGAATTCATTTCTACTGTGGATGATGAGATGTCAAAGAAAATATGCACTCCCAGTGAGCTGGAGTTATTTCAGCAGGACCGTGATGTGTATTTTGACTTCAAGCGAATGAAACAAATTTTCCCTTTAGCAAAGGTTTTTAATTAATGCATACGATCGATATATTTAGGGGGAACGCCATTTTTACTACGATCAAACCTGATGATGCAAGCGTACAGGCAAAAAAGATAATGGCTGAAAATGAACTCAGGGTTTCTTTCAAACTTGATCACTATGCAAATTTTCTGATCAATGATTACTGCACAGTATTTTCAGAAAAATATAAGTTAAACCAGCCACCTGTTGTTCGCAAACTCAGCACTTATTTATATGAATATTCAATGATCCTGCAGGCTGAAGGGTTTGACCTGGCAAAGGCTCAGTTTCTTTTCCCGGGGCTTGATAATAATTTAACTGAATCGGATTTTTCCTTGATGGGAAATGCAGAAACATTCATCGATCTTATTCTTCAAAATATTAACCGGATCAGCAATGGATGGACAAAGGGTCAGGTTATCCCCACAGCATATAAGAATATCGATTTCACGACTGAGAATTGTTACAATGCCCTTAGCCGGCTGGCTGAAGAATTTGAAACTGAATTCTGGATAGATGGTAAGATCATTCATCTTACAAAAATGTCCGTTGACACCGGTTACACTTTCAAGCATGGCAGAAATAAAGGACTGTACGAGCTAACCAGGCAGAACATAAATAATAGCAATATCGCAACGAGGATCTATGCCTACGGTAGTGAAAAGAACCTTCCGGCAGATTACCGCAATGGATCCAGGAGACTGAAGATGCCGGATGATTTTGTTCAGCAGTATACAGATTTTTATGGAGTGATCGAGCACACCGAGATCTTCGATGATATTTACCCTCACCGTACCGGTGTGATCACATCTGTCAATATCCTTGACATTTATAAATTCATTGATACTACGATCGATTTTAATGTAAATGATCAGCTGCTTCCCGGGATCACTGCAAAAATTATTTTTAATACTGGCCAGCTAGCCGGTTACCAGTTTGAAATCTCTTCCTTCAATAACGGGGCAAAAGAATTTACGATCCTAAAGAACAAAGAAGAGAAGGTCCTTGATCTCCCTAATGCAGATTTGAAACCAGCTATCGGCGATGAATATGTGCTGGTAGATATCAATATGCCTGCAGAATATGTGAATGCTGCAGAAGAAGAGCTATTAGCCAAAGCGACACAGCTGCTGGCCAGGGTAAGTACTCCACAGGTTGCTTACCAGCTTGTGATTGATCCTGTATTTTTAAAAAAGAGCGGGTATTCAATAAATATTGGTGGGAAAGTCTGGATTGTTGATGATGCAATTGGAATTCATAGCCAGATAAGGATAGTTGGTACTATTCGAAATTTGACGAATGAATATCAATACCAGGTAGAGCTATCAGATTCAGTTTCACCTACAACAATCAATCGAATAATAAACAACCAGGTCGCAACCGATCGCAATGTCCGTGGTATTGCGAGTGATCTTCAAAATAACCAGCTTCTAAACGGCAATGCAATTGGAAATTTTACGATAAAGCAGGGAACAATGATTATCGAGGATATCCCAGAGACTCCAACAGCTGTCGGATTCTCGGACATACTAATTGAAAATTCCACAGGTAGGATTTTTAAGAAAATATAGTTTTACAACAACTCCTCCATGTTGTAAAGTTTCGCTCATCATCAAAAATTCAAGGGTATAGTTTGCAAGTTGAATAAACACTATGCATGCCTCCCTTGCAAACGGTCCGGGTACCGGAGCTTCCCAACCAGGTAGATCCGCTTTCACTGGACGATCTCATACCAATTTATATCACTGCTGATGGCAAATTAAGGCATACAAAACTCTCCGATGTAAGTACTTTAATTCAGACTGGCGGTGATGCTGTTTTACCTCCCGTTTATAATGGCGGCAAAATTATCATGGAAGTACCTGCCGGACCTGCAGGAACACAAACATGGAATATACCTTCTCTTGCAGGACTTGATTTTAATCTTCGCCGCGGCGGCTTTCCACTGATTCACCAACAGGTACCAGCGATCGCAGCAGCAGAATATGAAGTGTTAGCAGGCGGAGGTTTCAAACTTTTAAAAGCTGGTGACACACTTGGCCTTGGTGAAAGGTTTGAAATAGATCTTTTTACTCTCCAAGGAGGTAACCCTGCTCCTCCAGGATCTGTTGGCGGATCATTCATCACAGGATCAATTCCTGTATCGACAAATTTTGCAATCCTTCCTTCAACTCACCTGAATAAACTGATACAGGTCCGTTCATTGGCTGCACAAATAACGATCACTCTTCCCAGTGTTGCTGATGTGCCGGCAAATACTATCATTCCGATCGAGACATCCATCAACAATTCTGTTCAGAATAAAATACAAACCTCTGGAGGACAGAATATTTATTTCAACAACATGTCGAAGACTGCAGTCTGGATGGGACTGGGAGAAAATCTTTGGCTTTACCGCGGCGATGATGGATGGTATGTGATCAATGATTTCGCAAAATCATATAAAGAGCTGGCCATACCTATACCTAAATACAAAGTGGAGTCAAACGAGCTGCTCTGCGAAGGCCAGCTCGTACTCCGGGCCACCTATCCAAGATTGTGGGAATACGTACAGACCCTTGGCTCTTCTCTCGTCAGCGATGCTACCTGGCTGACAGCATCAGTTTTGCTTGGTGGAAGAACTGTTTTAAAACCATACCGCGGTTGCTTTTCTACTGGTGACGGCTCAACAACATTCCGGATCCCTGATCTGATGAATATGTTCCTGCGTGGAGTGAAATCTTCCACAGGCAGTGATACGGAAAGGCATCTGAATAAGCCAGGTGGATTCCAGGCATTCCTCACCAACATGGATAACGTAAAGATTGAAATACTGAATGGATCAGGTGGGTCCGCTACCAATGCTCTTGATGAAGGCGGAGGGGTGAGAGGTTTTTCAGGAATGGATGGCGCGGGCGGATGGCTGACAAATAGCGCAAACCAGTGGTTAAGATTCAATTCAGGACTTGCTGTAGAAACAAGACCAGATAACGTGGGAGTACTCTGGGCAATCAAAGTTTAAATCCATTACTTATAATGAAAAAGTATTCGTTCATAGTTTTTCTTTTACTGATCTGCAGTGTAGCGATCGCGCAAGTCTATCAGAAAAACTATACACCATTTGAATTTTTAAAATTAAGGTTTGCTCCTGGTGGGCAGCTGCGCCTTCCCGATACTTTGGCCACTGCTGATTCAGGATCCATTGCATACAAGAATGGAAAGATCTACATAAAAAAAACTTTCTGGGAAGAGCACATGAGTGGTGCCGGTGGCGTGGGTTGTGATAGTGTAATTAAAAAACAGGGGACTGATTCACTCTACTGCTGGAAGAATGGCGTGAAATCTTTTTGGTATGTGGAGGCTGGCACGTTACGAGCAAAAGATTTAGGAATTAAAGGGGATGGTACCGATCAGACTGCTAAAATAAATGCCGCACTTGCAATTGCCAGTGTAAAAGAATTAATTTTTGATGATCTCTCGCAGCGTGATATCACAATCACCGGAACAGTTAATGCCGGTACCAAAGTCATCACATTCAGAAATGATAATAGAATAGTCGCTTCTGGAGGAGCAGCAAAATGGAATGGCGGTTTGATCGATTGCAATTTAATGAAGCAATGCTTCGATAAGAACATCGATGTAAGTAACCTGGAAAACAGAACATCTTCTGCTAAATGGTTTGGTCTTGTTGGAAATCTGATCGCCGATGACTGGCTTCCTATGACCAGGGCCCTGAAAGCGAATAAACCAGTTTCCCTGCATCCCACAAATCTTATTGTCAATCGGGGTGTAGTTCTAGTTCCACCGCCTGTCGATGGGTACTTTATTAGTAAACCGATTTTGATCGACACAGCTGTAAACCTGATAGGTCTTGGCGCCGGTTTTCAACCTTATCCTGAAACAAGGTTTTATGTAGCTGCGAATAACTCAGGCCTGCAAATTTTACAAACCTCTCAAGGTCTCAAGGCACGGAATGTAAGAGTTGAGAACCTGCATTTTTATGCTCTTGCCGGCGGTACAGATACGACGAAACATGGGATGGTGTTTAATACCGGTATTGTTGCAGATAATCTAACCTTTCAAGGTTTTCCGGCAACCGGTGTAAGAGGCTTTGGAAATACGGCTGGTTCACCAACTGATTCAGGAAACGCGAGTACTTCTGTTCTTCGCAACATTCATGTCTGGCAAAACCGTCATCACGGTATTCACCTAAGCGGATGGGACGCAAATGCAATAAGTATTGAAAATCCCGACATCCAGACCAATAGCCGTCATGGAATTCTTGATGAGTCCGCCCACGGCAATACTTACAGCAACGTGCATATCGCATCCAATGGATTGCGTGATTCTACACTGCAGGATTCATGGGTTAAAATATTCGTTGGTGGGATATGGAGGTATTACTTAGCCGTCGAGGATAACATCAATAAAAATCCAACTGCATCTGATTATGGTGACTACTGGCAGGACATGACAGTGTGCTGCGCCGGCGATGCATCATTGATATCTAAAGTTTGGAGATCGGATGTAAAATATTATGGTTCCCGGGTCATTAAAGTATCTGGTCAGGTAGCAAGAACAAAGATTTGGGGTTACACTGAAGGTGAGCAGGGAGGCCACGACTTAGGACTTCGTGGAATGTGGAACGGAGGCACCAATGCAGCTGCAGTCGAGGTTGTTGGTAACAATGCATTTCATAGAAGTTCATATGATGAGGTGGTAGAAGGCAGAAGAGTGTTTCGTGGCAAAGGAGTTGAGGTTTATAATCGAGATTCAACAAATGAATTTTCCGGAGTTGACTGGGTATCCGGTCATGTATTTGGATCAAAAAAATCTGCCCACAGCTACGGATCTATAAAATATTTTGAATCCGATAAGTATGCACGCTTATTTTGGAATAACTCAATTGATTATACTGCTTTCAGTATTACTGGTAATGCAATAGCTGGTACTGATTTCGGTCGCGATTCAGCTGTGCGAGCCGGACTTACTATTTTTCACCAGGATGGTTTTTTCCTTACTAACCCAGCTAATGGGAGTAAAAGAAATATCAGGGGTGGGTCCGGGCCTCCAACAGTCGGTAAACACGGTGTTGGAGATATTGTGATTAATCAGGGGGGTCCTGATTCAGTATTAATATGGTACTGCACAGCTGCAGGAAACCCAGGAACTTGGGCTTATAAGCTTTCAGGCAATGCAACTACAATCGCTGTTAATCCGCTTTATGTTTCCAACGATTCTTTAAGGATTAGGTATGCTGATGAATCTGGTCAGGACGGTATAATATCATCTGGCACTTTCGATTTTCTATACAATTTCAAGGCTAACAAAGAGGAGGTTCCGCATCTTGCTATCAACAACATTTTTACCGGAATAAACACCTTTGATCAAGCACCCGTACTTACAGGGTTCACTCCCGGATCAATTCCATTTATTGGAGCCGATGCTGAGCTGACACAATCTTATCCATACTTCTCCTGGGACGAAGCAAATAAGCGATGGCACATAGGTTCATCAGGAGGAATGGATATAGGCCTTAGTAATGTAAATAGTTTTTATGGGATCTGGTTTGGTGGAGTGGTAAACGCAACTGCAGCAAATGCGTCACTCTATCATCAAGGTGCACTCGTATTGCGCGACCCTACTTCAATTTCATTAAATGCGAATAGTGATTTTTCTGATTTGGTGGTAGGTGTTACGGCTGTTGAAGTTTCACCAGGTGGAATTACCTATGGTAAGTTTTTTAGAGCAGGAGGAATCGTTCTTGGAACAGGAGCTGAACCAATTGATCCTGGGATTGGTAATATCCGCGTATATGACTCTCTTTCTCTTAGCCAAGTTCACCACGAAACAACTGACCTTGATAAATTCCTTGTTATTGATGGCGACGGAGAAGTAAGATATCGTACAGGTGCAGAAACACTTTCTGATATCGGTGCACAAGGATCAGATGCAACACTGGCCGCTCTGGCTTCTTTCAATACAAATGGGATTGTTGTCCAAACGAGCGCAGATAATTTCACTGGTAGAACAATTACCCAAGGGACCGGAATAGGTGTAACAAACGGGAATGGTGTTTCTGCAAATCCAACGATAGCACTTTCTCATTTAGGACTGGAAGCTCTGTCTGATCCAGGAGCTGACCGGATTGCATTTTGGGATGAAAGTGATAATGCATTTAAATGGCTTACACTAGGCACCAATTTATCAATCACCGGCACAACAATCAACGCTTCTGGCG
Organism: uncultured Chitinophagaceae bacterium; assembly: GCA_964499155.1. Taxonomy (GTDB): domain Bacteria; phylum Bacteroidota; class Bacteroidia; order Chitinophagales; family Chitinophagaceae; genus CAZCKF01. The sequence continues at coordinate 26,010 of CAZCKF010000001.1, read as the reverse complement.
GCGGTTCAAGCTGGCTTACGGCTGACGGAGATTTTACCTCGAACAGAATAATAGGCGGTGGTCTTTTTGATGTGGACCTTGGAGAGAATGCAGATAAGATTGACATTTTTAGCCTATGGGCAAATAGAATAAATCTTTCGACGCCTGTACTCACCCTTTATACAGCCACAGCTTCCGATGCCAATACTTCAATGGCGGTTACTCACCAGATCCTGCCAACAATAACAGCTAATCGCACACTAACATTCCCATCTCAAGTAGCAGGGCAAATAATTAAAGTAACAAATAATAATTCTGCTGCATTCACTTGGCTTGTTTCAGGATCTGTTGTTGATGCTGAAGATGTGGCTATAACAGCATTGGATAATGACCGGGTTTACGAGTTCAAATCTGATGGCACAAACTGGAAGGCGATAGGTGACAGGGAGCGTAGTACAATAGCAGCTTATCAGGATTTGGGTTCAGAAATTAAAGGTGAGAATATAGGCTGGACGTTTTATAACATTACTGCAGGTAGTGCTTCAGCAGTCGTTGATAACGTTGCCAGGTATGCGGCAATTGATATCCCGGAGACAAGAACGATCACTGGTGTTATGTTCTGGCTCACACTTTCCGGTGTTTATACAGCTGATCAGACAAACCAGGTCGGAATTTTCACAAAAAGTATTGGTGGAACAATGACGCTTCTGGCAAGCAGTGCAGATAACCCCAATTTATACAAGGGCACTGTAAACGCTATGACGAAAGAGCCATTCACATCTCCAATTACACTTCCAAGAGGTAGATATTATGTTGGATTACTTCTGAATTATTCGTCAGCATCTACTCCTCCTCAAATAGGAATTGTAACAGCAGGTCTTACAAATGAAACATCAATGGATTTTACCAATAGTAATTTTTTAATCGGACAAAAGTCCGCAACAAACTCACTTCCTGCAACTATAACTGCATCAACAATAGCAGGTAACACAGTAAGGCACTGGGTTGGAGTATATTAATATGAAAAGATTAATAACGATAGGATTTATTTTATTAGGAGTACTTGTATACGGGCAGGTTCCCGGTTACCGCATTGATACAATGATTGTATCTGGTGACGTGATCAATATTGTTGAGTGGGTGCCGACGGGTGCAAATAGTTCTACTAAAACGATCATGTTCACAACAGGAAGAGATGAAGCAAGGGATTACGGAGTAGGCATACATGGACCAGACGGTATTCCTCCATATACCGTAGCTGAAAAAATGGGGCAGCATACAAGATTGTTTGTCCATGGTCCTGCAATCTATATGAGCAATGGCTCTCTAAGACCTGCAAACATTCGGATCATAGCTGTCCAACCGAAGGCTTCATGTATGAACGCAACTGTTTATGATGGATTGGTTGAGGCGGTGAGGCAGCGGTATTCAATGGGGAATAATAAAATTTCTCTTACAGGGTTGTCATGTGGTGCTTACTCCATATTTGAATACATAAATACTATTCCGGGTGCCAAAGCAAAGGTGGCTTCAATTGTTCCCATGTCGTTTGCTTTTCACGGATCTATTTCAAATTATGCGTCAATCCCTGTATGGGCGATTTCGGGAAATAACGACGCAGGACGCGGCCAGTCTTTGCAGGCTTTTATAAATAATCTTACAAATGCAGGCTATCCGAATAATAAAATGACAATGTTCAGTGGGGGGCATTGCTGTTGGAATAATTATTATAATCCGAATTACAGGGAAGGTGGTAAAAGTGTTTATGAGTGGCTGATCACGCCGGCCAATACGCCTGCTCCGCCGACAACAGGAGCACCTATATCCAATGCTGGATCAAACCAAACAATCACCTTACCTACAAATTCAGTTACACTGAATGGCTCGGGTTCTTCAGATCCAGGGGGGTCAATCACTTCCTATTTATGGAGAAGGGTATCGGGGCCTAATACTTACAATCTTACAACGGCTAATAGTGTATCAACTTCTGCAACCGGTTTGGTGGCCGGTACCTATCAATTTAGCTTATTAGTTACAGATAATTCAAGTCTGTCTGATTTAGATACTGTTCAAATAACTGTCAACCCTGCTGTTCCTGTTGATCCAGGGACTTGTGTAGCTAACGCAGGGCCTGATAAAACAATTGAACTTGATGATACAACCCATACTGTTTATTTAAATGGTTTAGCATCTACAGGCATTAACGTTAATTACAATTGGTATAAAGCTATTCCACCCAAAGGAGATCCATTAGCGCAGACATATAATATTAAACACAGCAATACAGCAACTCCAGAAGTTTTGATGCCTTCGTTTTCTTCAGTGGCGGGACAGAAAATATACCTCACTGTTACTAACGATAGCGGATGCACGAGTACTGATAGTATGATGATTTTCGTGAACCGCGGCACCCCTCCACCGCAAGCGACAAACGGTAATGGCTGGAGACTTGTAACACCGGCGGATATTGGTACATGGGCATTTATGGCTCTTGGTGACATAATCATCGATGGTGCAAATGATGTTGTTATCAATGGATCGAAATATAATATCTATCTGCACAATACCGATCAAATTGCTCTTGCACCGAATAGAGGCATATGGGTAAGAGCCGGGCGGTATGGTGCTATCACAACACATTTTCAGGACAGTACATTCTTTGGAAGCTCAGCAGCTGGTAATAGGAATTTTATGTACACCTACGGTGGCCAGGTTGAATGGATGGGAGAATGGAAAGTTTCCAACCTTAGAAACGTTCATTGGTCAGGAGCATATGTACCAGGTGTGAGAGGTCACGTTAACTACCAGGGTTTTGCCGGGGGCTATGCCAACCGTCATGGGAAGTTTGGTTTTTATGCCAATAACAGGTGGCAGAATTTAAATCAGCATGGCGTTTTATTGGCCGGAGCATTTACAGATTCTGTCGAGATGGACAACTTTGAAGCTGCTAACGGATATTTCTCAGGATTCTTTATCAAGGCAGAAGATCTGGCTCTCACAAGTACAAACGATTATGACTTCTTCAAAGTCCATCACAATTTCCTGCATGATTTGAGTAGTGAAGGAATTTATGCGTTATCCACGTCCGGTGATACGATATATGTAAAAGGTGTCAATGGCCAGGATTCGGCTGTTATAAATTGGCAACATCAGGGCAATGGATGGGACATTCATGACAATCTTATCGTAAGGACTGGGAGTGAAGGAATACAGTTTAATAATCAGGGCTTAGGTAACAGCATTCACAACAATGTTGTAATTAATGCAGGGTTCAAATTCATGACTCCTTTCGGACCATTCAACGATCGGGGATTTCAAATGGCATATAGGAACGGTGGAAACAGATTTCAATATAACATAGTTCAAGGTGCAACACAATTCTTTGCTAACGGATCAGCCAGGGATATTATAGTTGCACCTAACGGCGATACAAACCATGTTGATTATAATTTCCTTGGAGATATACATGGTTCACGTGGCGGGTCACATTCAAGCAGGTTACCTAATGAAAAAATCAGTATTACCGGCAACTTCTTCAAGAACATGCAGTGGACTAATGACCGGGTTTATAATTCCAATGCAACAGAAGGAAAGAATGATAACATAGTTTTCAAAACTGACAATACTTTCAGGGCAATATTTAAGAACAACAAAAGCGACGGATCAAAATCAATTCTTGTAACTGCCGCGAATCTTGATAGCTCCGGAAACCAAAACGGGATACCGGTAGCATATCCGAAGTATGTTAATTCCGGATGGGGTGATAACTACAATTTTAATAATAATTCATGGTGGGCAGATTTAATTTATGCTACTTATAAGGATGAGTCGCCTACGCCTGGGATTGCTCCTAAATGGCTGCAACCATGGAGTTATTCACTTAATGAGGTTGCTTTTTATTTTGGAAAATTTTACCGCTCCAAGATTTTTAATAATACCGGAAACGTTCCTAAAGGTTACACAGACGCCAACTGGGAATTATTAACCTGGAATGAAGGAGGTGTAAGAAGATTGCACCCTCCTGATGATTATAGGCTCCGCGATGATGATACTTATAAGGCTCTCGGATTTGGGTTCACTACATCAGGTCCTCCTACTAATACAAACCCCATTTCCAATGCTGGGACAGATTCAACTATTACTCTCCCAAGAAACACAGTAAGTGTAAAGGGTGATGGTAGTCTAGATCCAGACGGCTCGATTGTTTCTTACGTCTGGTCAAAAATTACTGCAGGGGCACACACGATTATAAATCCTTCCAGTCAAATTACAACAGTTTCTGGATTTACAGCAGGGGCTTATCAATTGAAATTAGTTGTAACGGATAACCAAGGGGCAACAGATGACGATACTGTTACTATAACCGTTAACCCTGCACCTAATATTCCTCCAACAGCGAATGCCGGTAGTGATCAGGAGTTTGATTTACCGGTTAGTGAGATGACATTAAACGGTTCCGGAACTGATATAGATGGGACGATCTCAACATATGCCTGGAGTAAAATAACAGCTGGACCACACACGATTACTGCAACCGCAAGTGCAACAACGACAGTGACGGGATTTACGGCCGGGGAATACCAGATTAAATTAACTGTAACAGACAACAGCGGTGCAACTGCGGTTGATACTATCACCGTTATTGTTAATGCTGCACCCCCTGTAAACATTCAACCCATTTCAAATGCTGGTAGTGACCAATCCATTTATTATCCACCAAATAGCTCAGTAACATTATCCGGAGGTGGGACAGATTCTGACGGCACGATAGTTACTTATCAATGGACTAAAATATCTGGCACCGGTGGAACATTTGGAAATGCAAATTCAGCAAGCACAACATTTTCAGGATTAACACCCGGGACCTATCAATTAAATCTTAGAGTTAAAGATGATGATGACGCAATCGATGATGATGTAGTCGTTATTGTTGTGACCGCTAATGCAACACCGATTGTTTCGGCTGGCCCGGATTTACAAATAAATACTCCATCAACTTCAACAGTACTGACTGGATCAGCTAATGATGAAGATGGTACCATTTTAACTTATTTGTGGAGTAAACTAACCGGTGGAGCTGTAACGATTACAACTCCTGCACTTTCTGCAACAGGATTAACAGGCCTTATCCCTGGTACTTACCAATTCGAATTGATGGTTACTGATAACCGCGGAGCAATCGCTAAAGACACAGTTACAGTTCTTGTCAATTCTTCTCCAACAGTGGAGTTTGAAGGAGCAGCAACACAGTTTATTGAAGGCGATTCAATTATAGTATCGATAAAGGCAAATGACGATGACGGAAATATTGTCTCTATACTGCATACAAAACTTTCCGGAAACGGATCGATAATAAGATTCCCAACCCAGGGAGGGACCGTGATAGCAGGACTGCAGCCAGCATCATCTTATACTTTCCAGGTTACGGTTACTGATGATCGAGGCGCAACGGCTACTGATACGGTGATCATTATTGTTAACCCCAACCAGATTATAGGAGATAAAATGCGAGGTCGATTTAGGAATTAAATAAAACAAATGAAAAAACTAACACTGATTCTTCTGATGGTATTTGGATTGGCCGGCGCCATTAATGCTCAGACCGCAACAAGTAGTAAAATAAATTCAGATCGAATGATTGCGATTGCAGATTCTATTCGACTTGACAGCCTTCCAGTGTTGTCCAGAAAGGACCTGATTGAACTTGATGCAGTGCTAAGAAAAATAATGGTCGTGAACGAATATCTAATTGCTCAAAAAGTGCTTCAGGCAATGAATACAGTTGCAATGATCAGAAGAGGTAAAAAGCAACCCTGATGGAAAGATTTATAAATATCATGGTATTTATACTTGATGATGACAAGGACATCCTTGAATTGATCGATCACAAATTCAAAGAAGAGAAGATTATTAATTATCGTCTTTTTTATGAATGCTCGGATTTCCTTTCACAGCTAACAGACAATGTGAACCTGGCTATTATAGATTACCGCATGCCCGACTGCGCTTTAAACGGCATTGAGATCACAAAAAAAGTATTGGAACGAAACAGAATGTGCCATGTAATTATTCTGTCTGGTATTGATTCAAACGATGTGATCATTGAATTTATGAACAGCGGAGCTTGGAGGTATGTTCAGAAATCAAAACGTGATTTCCTTGACAAACTGGCTCACCATGTAAAAGAAGGTCTTGAGAATATAAAACGCGATATCGAATACTTATCAAAATTAATGGCCAAGGAAAAAGAGATTGAGAAATATGTTTCACATCCCAACCCTTGAAGTAACTGACATGTTCAAGTACGTGTTCAGTGGTATTGCAATGTTTTCGGCAGCAATCACTGCAATTATAGGAGCCTACAAATTCGGTATCTCATGGAATAAGACCCGTATTGAAATAGCAAAGGAGAAAAGTGTAGGGGCTCAGGCGATCGCTAAACTATGGGATCATCACAATAAGATCCAGCAGGATTTTGATGATTTGAAACATAATCAAGAGGCACTGAAAGATGATAACAAGGAAATGAAAAATTCTATTGAAAAACTGGCGCAAGATTACAAAGAACTGATAAAGGATTCGCTTGAATGGTTCAGGGGCAATAATCGAGGCAGGGGCAGATAATTACTAACAATTAAATAAAGTTTATGAAACAAACATGGTTCAAAAAAAATCAAGTTTTTATTGCGGGTCTCTTGATGGCAGTTTTATCAACAGGCCTTGAATTACTAACAGCCGGCAATGGTGAATTCTCCTGGGGAATAGTCGGATGGGGTATGTTCATTTCTGGATTGACTTGGGCGGGGAAAAATTTAAGGGGTCAAGCTGCTTCTGTAGTGACAATTGCACTCATGACTGCAACCAACTTCCAGACGATGAAATTGGAAGGAAATATAAAATGGATCATTCTTTTATTCCAGGCAGCCATTGCCCTTATTGCTGTTTTCTGGACAAGTCCTCCAAAATCTCGTGGATATGAGCATACAGATGTAATTGAAAAAGCAAAGGTTCAAGGTGAAAAAATGACACCAACAAATGTTGGAAGCAAATAATTTATTAACCAATTAATTTTTTTATGGAAAAACAACAATTGACAGACGTGGTTATTGAGCAGCTGGAGGCTATCAAAAAACACAAAGGAAAAGAAGTAGACATTTCAGAAGACACTGTACTAAGTGAAGTATTGAGCACAACTGACGGAAAAGGATCCTCCAATTCAAAAAATGTATTCCGAATTGCCGTTGGATGGACATTACTAATGCAGAAAATAAAGACCAGGTGGCCACGCGGCTGGGAGGATCTGTCAGTACGTGATTTCGTTTCCAAGTTTGTGATCCTTATATTCCTCCTGGTATCAATAAATAGCTTCAGCCAGGTGCAGGTGACACTTGGAGCCAGTAAAACTGAGCTAAAGAATAATGCTATCACGATCGGGCTTTCTTATCTGCAGTCTTTTGACAGTGTGCTCAACAATGAGCATTTAATCGTCGGGAAAAGATCCGGGTTTCTGATTACTCCAGAAATGAATATTCAGGCAGGCACGGAAGATGCCTTTTCAGCTATTGAAATCAAAGCATCTGGTCTGCTAATGACATTCAAAACGAAAACTGTTTCAGGAATACTTACTCCAGATCTAACTAAAACCTTTCATACATTTCCCATCAACCTTGGAGTGGAGACAAACAGCGGATTCAATTTTGTCAATGGAATTTTAGAAGTAGGGTATGTTCCATGGTTTATGGCCGGAAGCAAATCTGTTTCTGAAATCATAAATCATTCCAAGTTCGGGTTTTACCTGCAAGGAGGATACAAATTCAAAATTGATACCTCAGGCAGTAAGCCCGTCGGCGGCGAGATTGATCAGAGCCAGGAAGATTTAAAAAGCTCGATCCTTCGGGCAAAGGGTGAATTTGGTATTGATACAAAACCAATTCTGAATGTAAATGGCCTTCGCGTCAGTATCCTTGGAGATGCCAAAGTCTGGTATGATTTCATCAACGGAGTCTTTTATCATAAACTGGATGGTCGCGCAAGGTTTCATTTAACCAATACCAATTCCCTTGATTTCATATATCAGAAAGGCGCTGGTGCTCCAACATTCAATGAAGGTGATATGTGGGGAGTTGGATTAACAGTCACGCTATAATTTATTAAGTATGAAATACACAAGAAAATCAGAAACGATTGAAGCCATTCAGTATACCAGTGCAAACTTGGAAGAAGCAATGAAATTCATCAACGGCAATGGTATTCCAACTGCTGGAGTAATTGTTGGTGTCCCTACACCTGAGGGAACAAGCACTATTTGCGAAAAAGATTTTATTATAAAATCAGGTGAAGGAAAATTTTTGATCGTCAAGGCTCGTGTTTTTAACCAGACTTACGAGCCCTCAAAAGATTGTGAATTGGAAACATTGAAAGAATCCGCACAGTTACTTTATGAACTTCACTCCCTAAAAAAACATAAGGATTACTATGGAAAGGACTCCCATTACGTACAAAATCAGCCTGATCTCTGGAAAAAGGTGAAAGAATTTTTTGAATCACATCCTGTATACGAGGGTGAGGAATTGGAAGCGCGGGTATAGTAAACAATTGTCATCAATGCCTTGGGGATTTACAACTTTAAAACAAAAGACCGTCACTGGTGAGGTGATGCAGGCAGTAGTTCCTACTCTCTCACCGGGTAGGGCTGCTGCAGTTGCTGATCTGGTGAATAAGATGTGTCCCTATTATAAAATGGATGATCCTGATATCCTGCACGAATTCATTGCGCAGATTGCTCACGAGTCTGGAGGATTTCGTTTGAAAGAAGAGAATCTAAATTACTCCTGGCCGAGACTCCGTGTAATATTTCCAAAATACTTCCGCACGGATGATGAAGCAAAGCAGTTTCATAGACAACCGCAAAGAATTGCCAATCGTGTATATGGCGGCAGGATGGGTAACACAAATCTTGGTGACGGGTGGAAATTTCGTGGTGCCGGTTTCATTCAGCTGACGGGCCGGGATATTTTCACCAGGTACGGGAAGCATAAACATATGACAGCCGAAGAAGCTGCAGTTCTTTTAAGGACAAATGATCAATGGGCAATGGACAGCGCATGCTGGGTATTTGCAGTTGAAAAGAATCTCATCCAGCTGGCGATCGATGATAAGTTTGAAAGAATAACCAGGTTGATCAATGGGGGAATGAACGGATTTATATCGAGATTGGAATATTACGAGCGGGCAAAGAAGTTTTTGGTGTAGTCAACGCTTTTTCAACTGACCATCCATACCGAAGCCTGTTGAAAATTAAGCCGCGATCAATATTTAAGAATTCGGCCCATTCTGTTACGCACATTGAACGACCATTATATGTCAATATTCGATTCTGATCATAATTACGGTTTTGTTGCTTTTGAGTTGCCCAACGACAATTTCCCTTATAGTAACCCTTTGAATTATCCATTCTATCAATAGTATGCTCATGGCTTGGCGCAGGACCCATATCATTATAAAAATTCTCAAAGCTGCTTTCCCATTCATGGCTGACAGTAATGTTTTTAAGAACATACGTGAGATGCTTTCCATCGCTGTTCTTGCATCTCTTCTTCATCCCTTGCCAACAATTGTATTCATGAGTAAAACACATTTGATGTTTATTCGAAAACTGGGTTGCCTTCATTCCGCAACCGCAAGACTTTGTACTACCTGTACGAAGAGAATTACCGGGAACGTCAACAATATTACCACATATACATTTGCACGTCCAGTGAACTATAGGCTTTTTAGCATTTCCTATTTCAGTGGATTTATTCAAAACAGTGAGATCAAAAAACGTTTTGCCTGTCATGTCTTTTAAAATAGCCATAGGCGACAAAAATAATAAACTATGAATCACCAATTCGAGGTTGGTAAAGAATATTATGTAACATTCAGCGCAGCAAATTGAACCTCGGTTTTCTAGCAGTTAGTTTTGGTTGCGACCCCCGTTTCTACGGGGGTTTATGTTTTCCTTACATTTGGGCAAATTGAAATTTATGGGCTTTGCTTATGGCATTGAAATATGCCGCAATACACTTTCGAAATTTGCTTCAAAGAACAACTTCGATAACCGGCTGTCTGATGCATTTTCTGAAATTGGTGTAATTGAAGAAGATGACGTTAGTCACCATCATTTTAAAGAAATAAAGGAATGGCGTGAAAAATATTTAGACCTTAAAGCATCATTACGTGATGATATTGATTTCAAACCAGAAAATCCAGAAGAAGACTTAGAAGGCCTGGCAACGAAACTTGTTTACATCTGCGTTGAAATTATTGAGTATAATTCTGACGTCGAATAACCGGTCAAGCATTCAGTTCACTTTGTAAAAAACTTTTTGGATAGATTGATTTTAGTGCTTCTACAATTTTGTTCATCTCTTCTTGCCCCCACTCTTCAACCAGTTTTTTCACCTCATCTTCGGTTTCACCTTCAAAATCCTTTTCTGTAAGAGGAAAGCATTCCTCACTGACTCCATGATACATAATTATAGCGGATGTTGCAGACGGCCTTATGTTTTGGCGGCTGGGGTCGGCCGTATCGGAACATTTTCCATTAGTGTTATCAACAAGCCAGTATCCTCCCCCACGTGGCCAGTATCGTGTGCTAATCGAAAGGATGGGGCCGTCATAATCTTGCTTTCCCTGGCAATCATTTGTCCAAGATGCAGCGGTTTTTAATTCATTGGTTTTTATCATACACCTAAAATTAATAAAATTGTGAGATGAACCCACGGAAACAGTACCGTCCAAAACCGGAACCCAAGAACCCCAATATTTTTCAAATTCAAATTAAGGCTGAGAATGAACGGATATTCCGCATGCGGGTTGAAAGACTGTCAGATAACAAGCAGTTCATGCAGTTCCGGGTATATGGGAAGGAAAGGTCAATAGTCCTGGAAAAGTATGTCTTCGAAAATACCTGGACCTTAAAGGAAGGATTCATGAAGAATCAATATAACCTGAATCAGATAACCCAAGCCCTGGATACATATATATCTATTATAGGTTTTCCAGAGTCAGAAGGGAAGTAGAATATTGGTAAATCAGTTTTTCAGGATTGTAACTGATTGAATTTTAACCATCCTTTCATTTACAAATGTGTTCAGTACAGTCCACTTTAATCCCTTCATTTTCATGCATATAATTGATTGCTAAGGCTAATATGTATACCTTTTTGTTCCGTTTATTCCGGTTTGTTCCCTTCTATTCCATAGATTTATTGGTAAAATCTTGGTAACAATATTGGTAATTTATGACTTCACGAGTTTTTCTGAACAAACGATATAAGTCAAAAGATGATACCTATCCTCTTGTTATACGGTTAATCTTAGGAAGAAAACAAAAGTTGATACCTACTGGCTTTAAAATAAAAGAGTCGCAATGGGCAGATAATGCAGTCAGGAAACATCCAGATGCAGCAATCATCAACTCAAAGATTGATGATCTTCTTTCTACTGTTCGAAGATATATTTCCTCCCATACCATCTATAACCTGGATGATGTTTTCAAAAAGGAAACCGGCAATTCATTTACAGGATATCTTATCCACCGGGCAAGCCAATACAAGGATGAAGGGAAATATACCATGTACCGGAAAACAGAAAGGCTTGCAACGGAAGTAAAGGAATCGCTTGGTGAAATAACCTTTGAAGATATTACACAGGATCATTTACGCAAGCTCAACATTTACTTGAAAGAGAATCATCAGAATACCAGGGAAAACAAGTTTGCAAAACTGAGACAGTTATTTGAAAAAGCTATCCAGGAAGGACGTGCCAGGCACCCTAACCCTTTTAAACAATTTACGATTGGTAAGGTCCCTACCAAAAAAGAAAAACTGACAGAGGCGGAAATAAAAGCATTGGAATCAGTGGAGCTGCCAGATGATCAAACCCGGATGGCAAGGGATCTCTTCATGTTTGCTTACTATTCAAAGGGTGTCAGGTTTGAAAACTGCATCACTGCAAAAAGATCTGATATAAAAAATGGAAGGATATATTTCAAAATAAATAAGGGTAAGGCATTTCTTTCTGTCCAGATTCATCCCAAACTTCAGGCGATCATAGACCGGTATTCAGGACCTTTCTTATTTCCATATCTGAAAGAAGATCTTCCACTTGGTGAAGAAAAAAGAAGGAAAGCCCTTGATATCATAAATACAATGGTAAACCGCAATTTGAAGATTGCAGCTGGCATTGCTAAAATTCAAAAGCACGTCACCATGCACATCAGCCGGCACAGTTTTGCATTTCACATGAAACAGAAATCAGGAAATATTTCAGCGATTAAAGACAGTCTTGGTCATTCCAGCACACTGATCACAGAAAGATATCTGCAGGCTCTTGATGATGAAAGCCTGGATAAGGAAGTAGCTAAATTGTATCGCTGATTATTTTTGTAGTTTTGTTCACTACTCAAAACAGAAAACCCAGAACAGTAGACACCGTCCCGGGTTTGTTCATTAAATTTTAAAGCTGATTAAAATTACAATTAATTAGCTTTCATGTTAAGGTTCATTTTATTCTTCTTTATCATTTTCATATTAAGCAGCTGCTTCACTTTAAAAAAGAATCAGGGAAAATACCATCACCCGGCAAAGGGAAAGTTATTTGACCGGGTTTTATTCGAAGGAGATATTTTAGGCAGCAATAATAAAATAACGGTCATGTCGCTTATCTGTGATTCATGCGGCTATTGCAAGGTTAGAGACTACAAGGGGGACTTGAAAATTACCAGTCTGCCGGTTGACACAACTATAATTCTTCCCAAACAAAAGGTTGAAGAAATGAAACATTACTTTGATTCTCTTAGGGTGAAGTAATAAATAAATTGAATCATGGATGATAATCTTTCGCCTGAAGAACGGAAAGCAATAGAGAAATATAATATAGGCAATCCAAACGATGTATTTGGTGAACCGATTATTACAATCATCGGTTCAGTTCGATCAATACATCCTGGATCTGATTATCCCAAAACAAAAAAGAAAGATCCACCGTCGAATCCTCCAGGTGAAGATTAAGTCCGCTCCAGGATCTCATATTTCAAGTAGTAAAAATCGTTCTTTATATCGTTTAGCCCCGGGGTTGCATTTCCTTGAGAGATCTCCGCACCAATTATTGTTTCAATTTCATGGATAGCTGATTCAACATCCTTTAAATGAACTTCGAGATTCTTGCCTTCCAATATGTCTTTTAAAATTGCTGTATAACTACTTTGTAATTTTTGCCAATCTTCAGCTGTCACTTGACTGTGTCGTAAATAATTTTTTCAAAGTTTCCTGTTGACGTTCCGGAAACGGAAACTTCTTGGTTTCCGGAATATCTATTTGCACCAGGAATAGTTTGCTTAATATTAACCAGATTCACATTAATTAATGTGCCTCCATTATCAGAATCTTTAACTCTAATATTCCATTCGCCAGTAACAGCTAACGGTTCTTGTGGATTAATAACACCAACACCTTGTTTTTTTGGCTTCTCAATAACGATATGTGCATCAGAATTTTCGAGTTGACCGTTTTTATCTTCATACGTCCACAATAGTTTCGATCTCTCGGATACAATCAGACCGCTGCTTTTATCAATGATTTTAATTGATAGGCCCTTTTGAGCAAACATATCAATCACCTTACCCCATACAACTTCTTTGTTATTTGTAGATGTAGCTTGAAAAGGAGCGTCCTGATACTTTCCTTTTAATGGAATCATGCCGCCAAAGCAGGATGTCAGTGTAACAGCAATGACAAATGCGAAGAATTTTTTTTTCATATTATCGTTTTTGTAAAAGTACATAGCCTTAACTCCTCATTACAAATTTCAGATAATGAGGAAATCACCATTTAATAATGTTGATAAAACAGCATCAATCAGCTAAAACACCTTTGCCCAGTCTATGTGAATAACTAAATTGCTAAATTACTTAGTAAATTTACTAGGTATGGATTAAGTTGCAGCTAATCTGATACGATCCATTATGATTCGCATTTTTAAAGCTGTAAAACACGAGAAAAGTTATGAGTACTATGATGAAAAAATGCGCCGTTTGCCCCTACCGGAAAGGTTGTCCTCTGCTTGCATTCGATGAAGTTTGTCGGCATTCGCTTTGTTCATTTCTAAGACAACAGTCTTCTGATCCTGTTTTCTTTGTTTCGCCAGTAGTTCAATTAGAATATCCTGGTTCGTTTCAGCCAAGGATCGAGTTAACAGAATATTTCGATGTAGTTCATCTGAATTAACTTCCAGTGCTTCTTTCAGGAGTCGGTTACTTTCTTTGAGAGCCTCGATGAGGTCATCTTTTATACCTGCATCAGAGCGGGTTGGTTTTTGGACAAATTCGAAAGATTTAATTTCAGGCAGTTCCTTTAATGGTCTTCCGAAATAAGTCTCAATTTTCTGTATGTCTCCAGTGTCTTTTGGATCAGTATCTCTTTCTTCCCATTTTCGTAAACGTCCTACATCAATGCCTATCAGCTGAGCTACCCTTGCTGCTGCAATCTTTCCTCGTAACCGCCTTATTTCATGTCCAGCAGCCATATGATTATAAATGGATTATAGGTGAATGCAACAATGTTGTAAAAATATTGTCGAAATTATTTGGAAAATGTCTATCCATTGTCGTATTATTGTATCAATAAAGCGAAAACAATATAAGACTATAATGGAAACAACACAAAATGGTAGCCAGTTGGATAAGGTAAATGCAGCGCTATTGGAGCTGTACCCCAATGTGACAACTTCAGATAGGCGAGAGGCCAAAAAGATGTTTTCGGAAACTACCATAGTTCAGTACCTAAATGGGCGCGGAAAGGATCTGGATACAGCAATTGAATTACTCCAGTTTTTCAGAACAAGGATAAGCGATAGGGATCAGGCTATTGCATAGGAATAGCCGCAAGAATAAAATGGGGAAAATAAATATAGAACATTATTTAATAATCAAATAATTGGGGTTGGGTGCGGAGTGTTAAGGTGGGCTGCGGCGGAGCAAGGAGAGGTAAGGTGCGGTTTATTTTAAAAATATTAATGGTGCGCATTGGTGTAGGTGTGGCCCGCAACGGTATGGCAGGGTCGGGAGTGGTAGGCTGAGGTAAGGTTAGGTTTTTTTAAAATATTGTCGGCGTGGAAAGTCTGGGTGTGGTCGGGTAGGGTGGGGCCAGGTTTGCTAGGGATTTCTCTATAAAATTAATACGCATCGAAATTAATGGTTCGGTTCGGCTTGGTGGCGTTGGGTTTGGTTTGGTGAGGCAGGGTTCGGCGAGGATTTTTTTTTACAAAATGTGAGGTGTGTCGAGTACCGGTGCGCCATGGTAAGGCGAGGAGAGGTGCGTCTGAATGCGGTTAGGTCAGGTATGGATTCTTTTAAATAAAAATAAATAATGAAAACAGTCACTTCAGAATTACTCAACGGTGTTTCCAACAATGTGAAGCAGGACATGCCCTACAGCGTTCAGGTTGAAATAACTGGCAGCTGTCCGATTCTCTTTCATAAATGGGATTGTGAAGTGATCGATTCAAAATCGAAAGCGAAAAAAGGATCTGCTGAAAAGAAATCCGATAACCTGGAATCATTTATTTATCGCGATGAAGATGGCCATGTATGCTTACCAGGTGAATACGTGCGTATGGCAATGGTCTTTGCTGCGAAGTTCAAGCAGGATCCTCGTTCTCCCAGGAAGAGTGCATTTGATCTTTTCAAAGCGGGAATTATTTCTCTAACTGAATTGGCGAAAATAAATGGAGGAACTGATAAGTGGGATTTCCTGGATCAGCGCAGGGTAGTGGTGCAACGAAATGGTATTACCAGGATGCGTCCGGCATTCCTGAAAGGATGGACTGCAGAGTTGGTATTATCTGTTAACACACCCGAGTACATCGATTTCCAATTTTTCAATGAGGTTTTACAAACGGCGGGGAAGTTAATAGGCGTGGGTGATTTCAGACCAACCTACGGACGTTTTGATATTACTCACTGTGAAGTTTTAAAAAATGACTGAGACTTTATTAACGGTACAGGAGGTTGCGGTAATACTGAAGATTAAAGAGAAAACCCTCTATTCCTGGACAGCTAAAAGAAAAATTCCATTTATAAAAGTCAACGGAGAAACCAGGTTTGTTCAGAGACACCTTGATGGTTGGTTGGAAAAACGAACCGTAAAATCCAAAGTAGCATGAAAAATAAGATTCCAGCAATTCCATATTTCAAAGCACTAAGAATGTTTGCACTAAGCAAGGGCCTTCGGTTTTTTACGTGGAATGAGCAACTAAATGCAATGGATCTCTATAAATCATTTGCTGAAAGGAATAATTAAATGGATTTAGCAAAGAAAAAATACAAATACAAATCTTCAACAAAAGCTAACACGCTTACAATAACATGGAAGCCGAATAATGGTGAGTTACTCAAAAGGCGACTTGAAGTTTTTAGAATCGTGAAAACATCGGAAACGGCCTCAGCAATTGTTCACAGAAGGAATACTAAAAACATGGTGTCTGCAACTTATCTCAATCAATATCTAACAACTATTCCAATATCAATTTATACAAGGTTATGACAACAGCATATATTTTATTCGGCCTTATCATTTTTTTACTGTTTGCCTGTGCATGGCTTATATCATACTTGTGCTATGTGAACTGGCTGATTAAGTATACCAAGAATTTGATCTCGGAAAAAGATCGGGAGATCCAAGGGCAGGTAAAATATTTCCGGACAGTGGTGCCAACAGAACCTGCAAGAAACTATAACGATTGGCAGATGCATCTTTCAAGGCCTAGACATGAATCAAAAATTTATTACAGCAATGGCGCGGTAGAGCAGTTTGGTAGCTCGCATGGCTCATAACCATGAGGTCGCGGGTTCGAATCCCGCCTTCGCCCCAAGTTCTTTCAACCGATTTTGAATCAATAAAATCGGTGACAGCCGGCAGAGATTCCGGCATCTCTTTCACAATTTTTTCAACAATTAAAAACGGGAGGTATTCACATGAACGATCCGCGTGACAAGCAAACGGATGATCAGCAAACTGAAAACCAATGATCAGGGTGCTGGAACTTCTACTTCAACCGAAACTGAAGGGCTCTAAGGAAGCCCAGGAAGGCTCCAAAGGACAGGAAGCCGACGGCCAGGAAGAAGAGTAAAACAAAAGACCCGGTGATCAGACCGGGTCCTTTGAAAGCTAACTATTAACAATTACCAATTATAAAGTTATGGAACAAACAAATACAAAATCAAATCTGCTGCAGGTGATTGAAAAATCAAGCCCTATGCAGCTGCCGGCTATCCCTGCGATCGCCGAGCGATTCAAAAGATTATATAGTGTTATTCATCCTGGAAGTAAATCAGAAGCATTTTATGAAGCGGAGAAATTTCACTTCACTAAACTGATCCAGGAGAATGAAAATCTCAAGGCCTGCAGCAAGCTATCTCTATATGGCTGTTTCATGGATGTTGCAGTGAATGGCCTTTCATTCGATCCGTCTTTCAAACACCTGTACCTGGTACCATTCGCTACCAACATTGGAACAAAACAAAATCCTAAATGGGAAAAACGAGCGACGCTTCAAATATCCGGATACGGTGAATTACTCCTCAGGCAAAAGCAGGGGCAAATAAAATATGCTGATAACCCTGTCCTGGTTTATGATGGTGATGAATTTTCATTCGGTAATGAAGGAGAAAAATTCTTTGTGAAGCATGTCACTAAAATCCCAAGGAAGGAGAATGCTACAATCGTCGCGTGCTATGTCCGGATCGTTCGTATCGATAACAGTATCGACTACAAGGTGATCACCGAAGATGATATGGCGAGGTTCAGGAAGTTTTCTAAGGACAAGGAATCCAAAGCGTGGGTGGATGGCCTCGGTGGAATGTGGATGGTTAAATGTATCAAGCATGCCTTTAAAAATTATCCGAAGGTCAGGACCGGTGATTTCTCTAACCTGGCCAGCCAACAGGTTGACGAAGAAGTGGAGGTTGTTGCAGTTAATGGCAATGAAACAATGAAAGTTCCGGAAACGATTGAATACGGTTTTAATGGAGGTGGTCCATCGAGTGTAGAAGAAGCGGGTGATGAAGATTCATTTGCTGAATCTCAACCCGCTGGTGGACCAGCTGTGTACCAGGAGGACGAGGATTTTTAAACCATTCAATTCAACAAACATGGAAGCAGTTCAAGACAATAACCAGCTGGTCGTAATTAATCGATCGCTGGATGTATTAAAAAGCGCGGGCGAGATCCTGAAAAGTAACCAGGACAGAAGCACGAAAGCACTCGCCGTCGGAAATAAGTTGCTTACAGAGCTCCGGGCTTTGAAAGATTCCTTTGAAGGTGGCGATATCTCCAGAGAAGAATATTTGGAAAAGCGCAAATCGCTGGACGATCGCTGCAATAATTACCTGGCCAATTGCGCAAAGGCAAAGAAAGAAGAGAATGACCTGCGATCTCCGGTGACACAGGTAATGAATATGATCATCAAGTTTTTCACTGAACAAGAAAATTTGATCGATGCAGCAAAGCCAGGTAGTGTGCCTGCTGCGATCCAGGCTGAAAGAAATGTATATGCCCGGGAGCAGCTGCAGGAACAGGAAAGGATCCGTAAAGAATCCGAAGCGCGTGCAGCCAAAGCAAAAGAAGAAATTGAGATCCGCGCATATTTAAAAAATGCAATTACGCAGAACCTTCTTGATTACCTGGCTGAAAGAAAACTACAGATCACAAATTCATTCAATGCTATCACACTTACAAATTTCGAAGAGAAGTCAGGCAAGCTCGCTATGATGGTCACCGATTTTCCCGTCAACAAATTGAATGAAATCGTAAAAAAGACTGATGTCAATTTCTACCGCCATACGCAAGAAGAATATGATTCTATAGTCAGCACTGAGATGGATGGGTATGATTTCAAAAAGTTCTATGCCCAGTACAAGGAGGATATCGCTTTGATGAAGCAATCCTTGATTGATCAGCTTTCTTCTAAGAAGGAAGAGCTCCTTGAACAAAAGCGGATTGCAGATGAAGCTGAAACAGCGAGACAGACTGAGTTAGCCCGTCAAAAGGAAGCAGAGATCCAGCGGCGCCGTGAAATGGAAAAAGCCGATGCTGTAGAACAAAAAAGACTGCAGGCAGAGAATGAACGCATTATGAAGGAAGAGAAGGACCGGTTAGCCAGGTTGGAAAAGGAAGCAGAAGAAAAGAAAGCTGAAGCTGAGCGCCAGCAAAAAGAACGTGAGGCTGCAGAAGGTGAGCGGTTGAGAGTAGAGGCTGAGGAAGCAAAGAAAAAAGCTGCTGAGGAATCTGAATTACAAAAAGCAGCAGGATCTGCGCAACTTCTTTTCGACCAGGTGGCTGAGACATCAAATGGTAATGCGGCGCCGGAGACTCGAAGCGGCTTCGATATTAAGGTTACTCATTCTGCAGGTTGGATCGAGCTGATCACGTTTTGGTACCAGCGCCAGGGAGTAAATCTTTCGCTCGATGAACTGGAGAAAAAAACCTTTGTCCAAATCAAAACATACGCTGAAGGTGTTGCTAAAAAAACCGGTGAGAAAATCGATAGCAAATTCCTTGCGTATGAAGTAGCGATCAAATCTGTTAACCGAAAAGCAGTTAAGGCGTAAGTGGCAGAGAAAGATCCATATTATTTCATGCCCGAAGTGAGCAACAGTGATCTATCCTGGTTAAAGAAATATTGGATGCAGGAAGATCAGATCCATGATGTTGAACAGGCCTACCGGTTTGGAACATTGATCGATTGCATGATCACTGAACCGGAGAAGATTAACTACTTCAATATGACCTGTGCCGGTGAGAGATATTCTCGCGAGGAATTTGACCTGGCAAAGAAAATGAAAGCAGCTTTTTACAAGGATGAGTTCTGTGCAACACTCGCCAAGCATAGTGAATTTCAAAAAGTAAGTATTAAAAAGGATTTCCTTATTGAGCATGACGGCTTCCAGTTTACCCTGGATGTACGTTGCAAATGGGATCTCTACGCCATGCCAAAGCTCAGGCTCAGTGGAGATATCAAAAGCACAACAGCCGTCAGCCAAAAACAGTTTGAGGATGCATGCCGGCATTTCGATTACGACCGGCAGCGGGCTCTCTATATGGATATAGAGGGGGTGGAGAATGACATGTTGATCGGTATATCGAAAGTGAATTGTAAGGTTTTTAAACTTCCGATAAAAAGAGGCGGGGAATTCTATAACAGTGGGAAATTAAAATACCAGGAACTGGCTTTTAAGTACTGGTATCTATTCTCACAAATAACTGAAGCAGCATAATCAATCATGATTTTATGAACCAAGAAAAGTTTGATTTATGGTGTGTCGTCGAATTATTCGGCCATGCAAAAATTGCAGGGAAATGCACCGAACAAAATATTGCAGGAACAAATATGCTTCGTGTCGATGTGCCTGAAACTACAAGGCAGCCCGCATTCACAAGGTTTTTTGGAGCCGGTGCCATCTACGCAATTAATCCCGTGGATGAAGAGACAGCCAGGTTTCATGCTGAAAGGTTGGAGCTGGCTCCCATCGTCAGCTGGCAGATCAGCGACTTGGTTAAAAAACACAATGCGTTGATTTTGGAGGGAAACAATATTGGAAAAGCGCTTGCCGGCGATATACAGGAATCAGAATTTGAAGAGGATGATGATCATCGTGATGACTATTGATCAATTGAATTTTAATGAAGGAGGCGAAACTGAAATGTGATATAGCGAGCTCGATGAAAAAGGATAAGATCTATGGAAAGAAAGGTGAGCCGGTAACAGTGATTAGTGATCGCAGCAGTGTTTGGATTGTTGAAAACAAAAAGGGGGAACGGTTCCCTGTCAGCGTAAATGATTTAATAACTGAATGAAGTGTCAAACAAGATCAACATAGGAATAGAGATTGATGTTCAAAAACTATTGGACACAAGACTTCTTATCCAAGCAGGGAGCGGGGGTGGAAAATCCTGGGCGATTAGAAAAGTAGCTGAGTCAGTCGGCAACCAGGTTCAGCAAATAATAATTGATCCCGAAGGTGAGTTCGTAACACTAAGAGAAAAGTTTGATTTCCTTCTCGTGGCGAAAGGGGGTGATATACCGTTATCACTGCGATACGCTGAAATGCTTGCCAACAAACTTCTTGAGACAAACCTTTCCGCTATTATTGATTTATATGAATTGAAGCACTACGAGCGCATTCAATTTGTGAAAAAATTTCTGGATGCTTTAATTAATGCCCCAAAAGAACTGTGGCATTCCTGCTTTGTGTATGTGGATGAAGCCCACATATTTTGCCCCGAAAGCAGCAAGTCTGAATCCATGAGTTCGGTGATAGATCTATGCACAAGAGGTAGGAAGCGGGGGTTTGCTGGTATCCTGGCAACA
Source organism: uncultured Chitinophagaceae bacterium (assembly GCA_964499155.1). GTDB lineage: Bacteria > Bacteroidota > Bacteroidia > Chitinophagales > Chitinophagaceae > CAZCKF01. Next base: position 4,621 of record CAZCKF010000001.1, on the reverse strand, counting down.
CAAAGACTAAGTAAACTTCATAAGGATGCAGCTGCCGAATGTTTAAATAAGATGATTGGCAGGACAGGCCTGGATATCGATCGCAAAAGGGCTGGAGATGAATTGGGAATGATAAATAAGACGGACATGCTTTCCCTTCGGGAATTAAAAGAGGGAGAATTTTTTTCATTTGGCCCCGCGATTAATAATGAGATCACCAAATTTAAGGTCGGGCCTGTAGTAACAACGCATTTAAGAGCTGGCAAAAGAATCACAGCTGCTCCACCTACGCCAGCGGCTGTTAAAAAAATACTTAGCAAACTAGTTGATATACCTGAAGAGGCTGAGAAGGAATTAGTATCTAAACAACAGCTTCAGGCAGAGGTCGCACGGTTAAGGAGTGAGCTTACGAAGTTAAAAAATTCACAGCCAGCTGCTGTAAAGTTTGATGACAGCAAATTTAAAAAGCGGATTGCGGATTTAGAAAAGGAAGTTAGCCGGAATCTTCAGCAAGAGGCACTATTAGGTAAGCGGCTTACTGAATACGCAACTATCCTTCAACAGATTAGCGATCTGGCAAGAAACAAAAAAGCTGACTGGACTAAGCTTCAAATAAAAGAAACAAAGAAGGATGTTGTGATGTCAGTTCCAGTACACAAATCCTTCACTGATCATAATCAAAAGTTTACTGATAGGGTTTATCATAAAGTAACGGAGGCATCCTCCAACGGAAAATTATTAAAATGCCCAAAAGCAATACTACAGTTTCTGGCAACTTATAGTGAAAGAGAATTCACTAAAACGCAAGTCGGAGTTGCAACTGGATACTCACCTAATAGTGGTGGTTTTAATAATGCATTAAGTGAGCTCAATTCAAGTGGTCTAATAATTAGAAACGGAGGTAAGGTCAGGGCCAATACTTCTGCAGATTTACATCATTGCCTGGGGGATTTTGAGCCGCAGGAATATTCTATTCATACTTATATAGAGAAGCTCAGCAAGTGTGAGCGGGAAATTTATCAGCTGCTTCTTGATAATCCAAATCATGAATTTTCAAAGGAGGACTTAGCGGCAAAAACACCAAGCCAATACTCATTTAATTCTGGTGGGTTCAACAATGCTCTTTCATCTTTAAATACTCTGGAATTAATAAAACGCGAATCTGGAAAGATTCGTTTAAATCCTGAATTGTTAGAAATATAAAAATCACAACCATGGGACGTAGAAAGAAAATCGATATCACTCAGGAAAATGGACACACTACAATTAGCGGAACAGCAGAAGACATTACAAATGCTTTGAAATCTGCTACAGCTCCTCTCACAAAAAAACCGATCGAGATCAAGGGCGCAGCGCTGAAGGATATGTTCTGCAATTACTCCTATGATCATACAGTTGCGGCCAACATTATTAATTCAGTATCGATAAAGTCAGAAGTTCCTGTCCATGATGATCTGATCAACGCATTCAATAATCTAAACGGTCACCTGGTTGTGATCTGCGAAGAAATTGAAGATGCCGATGCCTATGGTAGCCTGGAAGAAATGATTAGCGATAATGATCATTCTGAGAAATTTAAAAAGTATAGTGTCACATCGTTCAAGATGGAGGGAGAAGAGGAAAGTCCCGCAGTGACCCTATCCGGAACTAAGCGTCTTACTACTGGCAAGCACATCAAATTGGAAACTCCGAAGATCAACCTTGACCAGGAATATTTATTTGCTTCAGAATTAAGTATCGCGATCGCTGATGTAATAGATGAGGTTGAGCGATACATGACCGGTAAACGTGCGCCGGACCGTCAACAGGAATTATTTCCTCAGGAAGCTGAATTTGAAGAGAACGAATGAATTCAGCCCTACCATATCAATCAAACTTATTTGATCAGCCGGTATTAAAAATCGTTACCGGTAAGGATACTCGTGATGCAGGAATTAAAAAGGCTGTTGAGCATGCGGATGAAGCGGTTCCAGGATGGAGTGAAAAAGGTTATCAGTTGCTCTTGGTATTCCTTTCAAAGCATAATGGTCCATTCATGGCTGAAGAGGTAAGATCATATGCTGCGTTGATTGATTTTCCACTTCCCCCGCATGCCAGGGCTTGGGGTGGAGTGATTGCCAGAGCTGCTAAAGCAGGAATTATCACCCGGGTTGGTTATTCAAAAGTAAAAAATGTAAAGGCACACTGCGCGAATGCTGCAGTGTGGAAACAAACAAAAAACATTTAAATCATGCAAACACTTCAGATTGATCAGAAGAAAGCTAAAAAGCTTTACCCATCCGCATCGCAGGAGTTCAAGGAAATGCTCATTGACACTTTTGGTGAAACCTTTTTCTCTCAAAAAATAACTGACCGAGTAAAAACATTTGAAGATGCGTGTGAAGTTTTGGGGCTTCAGGAAAGTGATGTACTTCCTGCTGGAGTTCCTGATAAAGACTATTCCTCTATTATAGCATACTGTAAACTGATCATTGTTGCTCGAGCACTCAATGAAGGTTGGGTTCCTGATTGGGATAATGGAAACCAGCGTAAGTGGATCCCTTATTTTAAGATGGGCGGCTTCGGGTTCTCGCATACGTACTGCGTTGGCTGGATTGCGCATACGGCTGTCGGCTCTCGCCTTTGCTTCAAATCTCAAGAGCTGGCTCAATATGCCGGCACTCAGTTCGAGGATCTATACAAACAATTCCTAACAATAGAAAATTCTCAAAATGGCAAAAACTAAAACAGTAAAAACTTATGAGGAAGCATGTGAAAAATTGGGGTTAAAACCAATGGCGCTTCCTGAAGTTTCAGTGGTGCCTTCCAAACATCAAAAAGCCCTAATTGCACATTTTAAGTTGATCATTATCGCTGAGGCTCTGAATGATGGATGGCAACCCAACTGGAATGACTCCGATGAATATAAATATTTCCCATGGTTTGAAATAAAGGCTGATGATAAGCGTCCTGGCGGCTTCGGGTTCTCGTATACGTACTACGATCACTGGCATACGGATACGACTGTCGGCTCTCGCCTTTGCTTTCGAACCAGGGAATTAGCAACCTATGCTGGAAAGCAGTTTGCTGACCTGTATAAGGAATATTTCCTGATCTCTTAATAGGTAGTGCGCTGCAAGAGCGGTGTTCTTTTCGTTAGTCAGTGGCAGCTTCAGGTTCTCGAATACGAACTACGATAACTGGAATACGAATACGAATGTCAGCTCTCACCTATGCTAATATTTTTGTTGCAGCGCATGCCTTGCCAACATGGCAAAAAATGACTCAATAATCGAGATCACTGGTACCGTTTTTCGGGAAAGCGATTTTGAAAAGCAAAGGCAATGCGAAGAATTGGTAATATATATACGGATGTGTGCTCCCTGGAAAACCTTCAGCTGGCTGACAGCCGCGCAAGGAAAGGGAAGGCTTCGCAGTATGGAGTTCAACTTCATGATAGAAACCGTGAGCAAAATCTTATCTCTCTTCAGCAGCTGCTACAAACTAAATCTTACCGTACCTCAGAATACTCCGTATTCAAGATCTATGATCCAAAAGAGCGAGAAATATTCCGGCTGCCATATTTCCCTGACCGAATAGTACATCA
>CAZCKF010000001.1:0-1046 GCA_964499155.1 uncultured Chitinophagaceae bacterium | reverse complement strand
TTATAGTTGTATTAAAGGAAAGGGGATTCATGCTGCAGCTATCGCAATACGGGATGCTCTTCGCGATGTACCCGGTACCAGGTACTGCCTAAAGCTTGATATCAAAAAGTTTTACCCAAGCATTGATCATGAAATCCTAAAGCAGTTGCTGAGAAGAAAATTAAAGGATCCTGAGCTATTGTGGTTGCTGGATGAAATAATTGACAGCGCTGAAGGCCTTCCAATCGGGAATTATCTCAGCCAGTACCTCGCGAATTTTTACCTGACATACTTCGATCATTGGATGAAAGAAGAAAAGCTAGTAAAATATTATTTCCGTTATGCTGATGATCTGGTCATTCTATCTGGAAACAAGGCCTATCTACATAAATTACTACATGATATCAAAAGATATATGTCTGAGCGCTTAAAGCTAACTGTGAAAGAAAATTACCAGGTGTTTCCCGTTGAAGCTCGTAGCATAGATTTCGTTGGCTACAGGTTCTACCATACGCATACACTGCTTAGGAAATCAATCAAACAAAATTTTGCTCGAGTAATGGCTTCTACAAAAAGCGTGGCAAGCATTGTTTCCTATTATGGATGGGCAGTTCATTGTAACAGTAACCATTTACTAAAAAAATTATTGAATGAAGCAGTTTAAAGACTTAGGCATTGCGCCGGTCATTCAAAATTTTGTCGGCGATAAAATAAAGATCGAGCGGATTCTCAACCGGGAAATAACATTGATTGGTTACCGCATCGAGCAATCAAAATTTACTGAGAAAGGGAATGGCAAATGTCTTCACCTGCAAATACAGCTTGGTGAAGTGAAGTATGTGGTTTTTACTGGATCTACTGTGCTCATGGAAACTATTCAGAAAGTATCAAAGGATGATCTGCCATTTAAAACAACGATCGTTAAGCAAGACGATCATTTTGAATTCACCTAAAGATGAAACCAAGAAAGCTAGGAAAACATCAACAGGAATTAATGCATTACTTGAAGGACGGGGGATTTCTGCGTCAAACAAAAAAACCGACCGGTCATGCCACGTATCGTTTGC